>CAMJGH010000025.1 GCA_946405185.1 uncultured Lachnospiraceae bacterium | reverse complement strand
GTATGTAGTCCTGCGTGACTTCGGCCTCGTGGCCGGGGCGGGCGTGCACCACGCCCTCCAGGCTGTTGAAGAGAGCCTTGTCGGTCAGCCAGCTGTAGTCGCCCCAGATGATGATGGGCTCCTGCTCCGAGAAGACATCGCGGCCGACCAGCAGGCGCGAGTCAAACGGCAGGCCGAAGAGGTTGAGCAGCGTTGGCAGGATGTCCAGGCTGTAGGTGGGCTGGGAGACCACGATCGGCTCTTTGTCCTCCAGGCAGCCGCTCCAGATGATCAGGCGGTTGTGATCGCGCCCCCAGGGGGCATCGTAATCGAACCCGTACAGCTCGCCCAGGGCGTTCTTGTAGCCGGGGACATCGGTGTTGTCCTCCATGCCGTAAGGCCAGTGGTCGGAGCCGATGACGATGACGGTGTCATCCGCCTTGCCGGCCTCCTCGAGGCGCTGGATCAGGTACTCCATGGCCAGGTCCAGCTCGATCTGGCAGGCCAGATAGGCCTGCGTGTACTCGGAGTACGGCAGGTTTTCCACCTTGTCGCGGTGCCACTTGGACATTGTGTTGCCGTAGAACGTGTAGTGGCGGTGGCCGCTGACCGTCATGTAGTAGACGGAGAAATGATCCTCGTTGATGTAGTCCTCGACCGACCCCTTGACCATCTGGTAGTCACTGCGGGGCCAAGTGTCCTCCACGTAGGCTTCCATGCCGTTGCCCATGCCGATGTAGCGGGAGTACCCGAGGTTCGGGTGGGTCTGCGGGCGGTGGTACATATCGTACGCGTGGTTGTGGTAGGCGGCGCTCCAGTAGCCGAGGCGCTGCAGTTCGTTGCCCATGGTGAAGTACAGCTGGTTGTCGGCGGAGTCGAACATATCGTACACGCCGTTGGCCGGGACCAGGCCGATCAGGTTGGAGAACTCACCGGTGTTGGTGGAGCCGCCCCAGGCCGGCTGGTAGTACTCGGTGAACTGGATGCCCTTCGTGGCCATGCGGTAGAGCGTGGGCGTCAGGTCCTCGCGGATGGCCTCGGCGGCAAAGCCTTCGGCCGTGATGAAGATCAGGTTCTTGCCGGCAAACATCCCGGTGTAGGCGTTCTCCCTGGAAGGAGTGCGCCCGGCAACGTAGCGGGAGACGGACGCGGCCGGCTCCGGCAGGGTGTTGGCCAGGTTTTCAAAATCGATGCCCATGGTGTGCTCGGCGTACTCCACCGGCGCGGGCGGCTCGGTCGGCGCCTCAGTGGAAGGCTCGGTAGGAGCTTCCGATGCGGATCCCGACGGCACGTCTTCACCGGATGTGGGCGCCTCGGTGGAGGCGGGCTGGGTGGCCGGCGGCAGCGTGGCGATGTGGATGTCCGTCTCCGGGGTGGCGATGGACACATCCGCCACGTCCACGGAGGCATCCGGCTCGATGAACGAACTGGCGGCCGGGTTGCCGAAGAGCAGGTACTGCAGGTCCAGGCGGGTGCCGGTGATCAGGCCGAAAGTCTTGACGGCGGTATCGTACCGGTAGTTGGAAGCGTAGCGGGCGCGGCCCGTCTCATCGGAGCGGGCGGTGAAATGCCCGGCCAGGAACAGCACGGCGACAGCCAGAACCGTCACACCGTACCACACGGCGCGCGGACGCGAAAAATCCAGCACGCGCAGGCGGTAGAGGACAAGGAGCAGCACCACCGGGATCAGGTAGAGCAGGATGATGCCGATGCCGCGGCGGATCATCTCGAACATCTCGGCCGCGAAGTGCTTGACCACGCCTTCGGTGCCGGCCATCAGCGACGAGATGGTCATGTAGTTGAGGTAGAACTGCAGGCAGAAGGTCTGCACGCAGAAGAACACGACCGTCAGGAACAGGATCACCGTGCCGATGATGACGCCGGTGTGCTTTCCGGGAAAGAGGGTGGCCAGCGCGTACGTGATCAGGCCGGCGCAGGTGCCGAAGGTGAGCACGGCCAGGATGAGATGCGATGCAAAAGGCGTGTGCGTGACCAGCGCCAGGATGACCTCGAAATACCAGAACGACAGCACGAAGTAGAGCAGGAGCGGGAAGTGCGCCCGTTCTTTTTTATGCCCCGACGGTTCGGGGATGGGAATGGTGGTGAAATCAGGATCCACGGATAGTCGCCTCACTTTCAATATGTAGGAAAACGAGTTCAAACGACAGTGTAGCACACGCGCTGTCTCTTTTCAATGAAGATACGCGTGAAGATACGCGGCCGGAAAGCCCGACCCCTGCCGGAGGGCGCGGCCGCCCGCCGCAGAGGGCTTTTTTTGTCTGTTTTGTCCGTGAAAGCGCCAAAATGTGGGCCGTTTCAAGCATTTTTGCGACTTGAAAAGACTGTGTTAATGAAGTAACATGATTACCAACGCTTTAACGGGTTAAACCGGGAAGGCATCATCAGACAGGAGGACTACAGAATGAGCCGCGTTTACAATTTCTCCGCCGGCCCCGCCGTGCTTCCCGAGGAAGTGCTGCAGGAAGCGGCCGCGGAAATGCTTGACTACCGTGGGATCGGCATGAGCGTCATGGAACTGTCCCACCGCACCAAGGACTTCCAGAAGATCATCGACGATGCCGAGGCGGATCTCCGCACCCTGATGGGCATCCCGGACAACTATAAGGTGCTCTTCCTGCAGGGTGGTGCCAGCCTGCAGTTCGCCATGATCCCCATGAACTTCATGAAGAACCGCGTGGCGGACTACGTGGTCACCGGCCAGTGGGCCAAGAAGGCTGCGGCCGAGGCCAAGATCTACGGCAAGGTGAACGTCATCGCCTCTTCGGCGGACAAGACCTTCTCCTACATCCCGGATCTGTCGAACGTCACCATCGATCCGCAGGCGGACTACGTCTACATCTGCCAGAACAACACCATCTACGGCACCACCATCCGCAACCTTCCGGACACCCAGGGCAAACCCCTGGTGGCGGATATTTCGTCCATGTTCCTGTCCGAGCCGATGGACGTGACCAAGTACGGCATGCTCTACGGCGGCGTGCAGAAGAACGTCGGCCCCGCCGGCACGGTGATCGCCATCATCCGCGAAGACCTGATCACGGATGACGTGCTGCCGGGCACGCCCACCATGATGAAGTACAAGATCCACGCGGACAACGGGTCCCTCTACAACACCCCGCCCGCCTACGGCATCTACATCTGCGGGAAGGTCTTCAAGTGGCTCCTGGCCATGGGCGGCCTGGAGGAGATGAAGCGCCGCAACGAGCGCAAGGCCGCCATCCTGTATGATTTCCTGGACCGCTCCGAGATGTTCCACGGCACCGTCCGCAAGGAAGACCGGTCGCTCATGAACGTGCCGTTCATCACCGGCAACGAAGAGCTGGATGCCAAGTTTGTCAAGGAAGCCACCGCCGCCGGTTTCAAGAGCCTGAAGGGCCACCGCACCGTGGGCGGCATGCGCGCCTCCATCTACAATGCCATGCCGCAGGAAGGCGTCGAGAAGCTGGTCGCCTTCATGGAGGAGTTTGAGAAGAACAACCGGTGAGGAGAATCATATGAAAGACCGCAAGATCTACTGCCTGAACAAGATCAGCCCCGTCGGGACCGACTGCTTCCGCGAGGGCTACACGCTGACGGATAACCTGGAAGAGGCCGCGGGCGTCATGGTGCGTTCCGCCGCCATGCACGACATGGTCTTCCCGGCCGGCCTGCGCGCCATCGGCCGCGCCGGCGCCGGCGTCAACAACATCCCGATCGACCGCTGTGCCGAGGAAGGCATCGTGGTCTTCAACACCCCCGGTGCCAACGCCAACTCCGTGAAGGAGCTGGTCATCGCCGCCATGCTCCTGGCCGCCCGCGACATCATGGGCGGTGCCAAGTGGGTGCAGGACAACGCGGACGATGCCGCCATCGGCAAGGCTGCCGAGAAGGCGAAGGGCGCGTTTGCCGGCCATGAGATCAAAGGCAAGACCTTAGGCGTCATCGGCCTGGGCGCCATCGGCGCGCTGGTGGCCAATGCCGCCGTGCATCTGGGCATGGACGTCTACGGGTACGATCCGTACCTGTCGGTGGATTCGGCCTGGAGGCTGTCAAGCCGCGTGCACCACGCCGCCACCCCGGAGGAGATCTACGCGGTGAGTGACTACATCACCCTGCATGTGCCGGCCGTGGATTCCACCAAGGGCATGATCAACGCCGAAGCCATCGCCAAAATGAAGGATGGCGTGAACCTCCTGAACTTCTCCCGCGATCTGCTGGTGAACGAGGATGCCGTGGCGGAAGCCCTGGCCTCCGGCAAGATCCACCGGTACGTCACGGACTTTGCCAACCCGAAGACCGCCCACATGGATGGCGCCATCGTGCTGCCGCACCTGGGTGCGTCCACCGAGGAGGCCGAGGACAACTGCGCGGTCATGGCCGCGGAGGAGTTGCAGGATTATCTGGACAACGGCAACATCCATCACTCCGTCAACTTCCCGGATGTGGATGCCGGCGTCTGCCAGACCGAAGCCCGTGTGGCCATCCTGCACCGCAATGTCCCGAACATGATCAGCCAGATCACCAACTTCTTCGGCAGCAACGGGCTGAACATCGAGAACATGGTCAACAAGAGCCGCGGCTCCTACGCCTACACGCTGCTTGACCTGTCGCAGCCCATGCCGCACGACACCGTGGAGCGCCTCAAAGAGATCGAAGGCGTGCTGCGTGTGCGCCGTGTGACCGAGCGCTGACCGAACGTCTTCCATACAGAGCTCCGCGGCCGCAGCGCCGCGGAGTTCTGGTGTCTTTACCAATAACGCTCTACAGGAGGCCTTATGGCTTGTGTTCTTCCGTTTGCCGCCCTTCGCCCGGCCGCATCCCTGGCCGGTGAAGTGGCCGCTCTTCCGTACGATGTCTACGATGCCGCCGGCGCGCGCGCCGCGGTGGCCGGGCATCCGCATTCGTTCCTGAACATCGACCGCCCCGAGACACAGTTTGAGCCGGACCACGATATGTACGCGCCGGATGTGTACGAAAAAGCCGCCGGCATGCTGGCGGACTGGGAGCGGGAGGGCGTCTTCGTGCAGGATGAAGCGCCTGCCTACTACGTCTACGAGCTGACCATGGACGGACGCACCCAGACGGGCATCGCCGCGCTCTCGTCGGTGGATGACTACCTGTCCGGCGTCTGCAAGAAGCACGAGAACACCGTAACTGCCAAGGAAGCGGACCGCATCCGCCACGTGGATGTCTGCTCGGCGCAGACCGGGCCCATCTTCCTGGCCTACCGGCGCCGGGCGGAGATCTCCGAACTCACGGAGGCCGCCAAGGAAGCGGAGCCGCTGTACGACATCACGTTTGAGGACGGCATCCGCCACCGCCTGTGGAGGGTGGATGAGCCGGACACCGTGGCGGCCCTGCGCGAAGCGTTTGCCGACGTGCCGGCCACGTACATCGCCGACGGCCATCACCGCGCGGCTTCAGCCGTGAAGGTGAGCCTTGCACGGCGTGAAGAGCACCCGGACTACGACGGCACGGAGGAGTTCAACTACTTCCTATCGGTCCTCTTCCCGGATAACGAGCTGATGATCATGGACTACAACCGCGTGGTGCGTGACCTGAACGGCCTCACTCCGGTGCAGTTTCGGGCCAAACTGTCGGAAGTGTTCTATGTGACGGAACTGGTCCGCCCCGAAAAGCCTTCCCGCAAGAACAACATCGGCCTGTACCTGGACGGGCGGTGGTACGCCCTGACCTTCCGGACGGACATTGTGGAAGTGCACCGCGGCCAGCCGGTCGGGAGCCTCGATGTGTCCATGCTGCAGGAAGAGGTGCTGGAGCCGGTACTGGGCATCAAAGACCCCCGCACGGATGCGCGCATCCGCTTTGTGGGCGGCATCCACGGCCTCACGGAGGTGAAGGCCATGGTGGATGAAACCCAGGCCGGGACCGGCCTTCCCGGCTGCGCGTTCTTCATGTTCCCCACCTCCATCCGCGAACTGTTCGCGGTGGCGGACGCGGGGCTTCTGATGCCGCCGAAGAGTACCTGGTTTGAACCGAAGCTGCGCAGCGGTTTTCTGATCCACAAAATCGAAAAGTGAGCGAGAAGGACAGCCGCGCGGCGCCGAAAGGATCGGTGCCGCGCGGCTGTTTTTGGAGATATTGACAGTAAGTGTATTTTAGTGCACAATAAAAAAAGGAAAAGGAGACGCGCCTTGTGGGTTGGGCAAGGCGGAAACTGAGGAGGTGTTGTGAATTACTGGGTTCGCTATGATGCCGTATTGCTGTTCATGGAAATGCTCGCGGCAGGTCTGTACGCAGAATCGTCTTCTCTCCTGGTGCCGCGTCTCTCTTTCCTGAGCCGGGCGGGCATACTGGCGGGTGTTTATGGGGTCCTGATGCTTTTGCGTCTGGCTGGACTGAGCGGTAGCGGATACGCAGCGGTTTTTCTGTTGGGACATGTGGCTTTCCTTGCAGTGTCGTATCGCGTGATGGCAGGCTTTCAGGGGAGGAAAACCATTGTCCTTTTGTTGGGAACCTTGACCTCCTGGCTGATGACGGGTTTAGGGTTTTATTGGTTCTTGATATTGCGGATTTCCTCGAGAATCGGATACTTTTTTTTCGGAATATATGCCTGCAAGTGGACGGTCATTGTCGTGAAGACCATCGTACAGGGAATTACAAGTGGGCAGGAGAGTCTGATTGTAAAAAAACCGAAAAGGAAACGGCTTCCATGGCTTATGTTGCTGTCACTGACTGGAGCAGCCTTATCCCTGTCCGCTCTGGCTTCGATATTCGGTCTTTCTCTTAGGGATGCCGGAGGATATTGGAAATATGCCCTGGGGATCGCCCTGCTCTTTAACCATGGTTTACTTATTATAATAGCAATACGCTTTTCCTGGGTTCGAAGACAGGCTGAAGGAGAGCGCGTAATTCTGCAGGAGTCAGTTTTCGGATATCAGGAAAGGGCTGAGAAACTGCGCCGGGAGCAAGAGTCCTTTGCCCATGATTTCCGTAACCAGCTGATGGTGCTTCAGACCATGGTAGAGCAGCAAAGCGATCATAAAATGGCTCTGGAGGAGATGATCGTCCGACTGAAGGAAGCCGAAGTTCTGCAGGACTTGTCTCTGAGCGGAAACCTGTTTCTGGACAACCTGCTTCTAAAAAAACAGGAAGAGTGCAGCCACCGGGGTATCCATATGCGGATTGGGACAGAACAGGCGGAACTGGGAGCGTTACCTCCGGAAGAAATAATCTCCCTGTTTGGAAACCTTCTGGACAATGCCATAGAGAGTGCTGAACGGAGCCGGGAAAAGACGGTTCAGTTTGCTCTTGAGAAGTCCGGGGAGGACAGTGTACTGATCCATGTTGTCAACAGTTGTGATGAGCGGCCGCGCATTACGGAGTCGGGAAGTTGGCTCAGTCGGAAAAAAGAGTATCAGGATGCAGGTATCGGGATGAGGAATATCAGAAGGATCGTGGAAAGAAGGGAAGGTGAATTTGCATGGCAGTATGATGAAACCCGGTCCCGATTCTTGGTAACCGTCCTTCTGAAAAACGCCGGATAGGCAAAATGCCGGAATGTTCCCTGTTCAAGTCCTGCGGAAAACCCGGGAGACAGATGGAAACTGACCGCTTAGGCATATATACAGCCTCTTGTGCCAGAGATATTTACATACGTTTCTCTTTTTGTTAAACTATGTACAGAAGTATTGCTGACACATGTCTGAAAGGAGGGCAGCGGTTTTGAAGCGTAAAAAGAGAATTGGAACGTGGGCGACAGTGCTGATCCTGTCATTGATGTTGGGAGGTGCTGTCATCTCAGATGCACAAGTCATGATCGGACCGTGCAATTTCAGCTTTTCCTTCTCCAGTACCCAGAATTATCAGTATTCTGAGAATGGTGGTATGAGGGTGGATGCCTATGATGCCCTTGTCAATGGCAATTCGGCTGGTGGAGATTGGAGCGAGGTGCGGGTCCGGATCATCCATAACACATATGGTACGGATGTCAATGTTTCCAACATATACGCAGCACAGTTGGGACAATTGGTCATACCAACCTATAATGCATTTGCCAATAGCACGCTGGCGTGGAATCTGAAAGGCTGGTCTAATTATCAAGAGGCTTATTTTACGGGCTGGTGGTGGCCGTAAATGAATCGTGGAACAGGCAGATTTCCCAGGCGGTTTGGGGTCTGCCTGTTTTTTAGGATACCTTACGGTATTCGGCGACGGCAGGATCTGCCCGATCGCATCGCAGAAGTGCCGAATGCGCAAAGAGGATATACTGATGTATAGATCTTTATTGAAAAGAATCAATTATAGATATCAGATGCTGTGGTTGATCATTGCCGTCAGTGCCGTCTGGGCGTGGCCGATCTGGACGGGCAGTATCCAACTTGGCCCGAACATGCACAGTATCATGGAACTGTTTGAGCAGGGCTTCTTCTTTTCGGATGGTAAAACAACGCCGGCGGTGTTTTTTCTGGCCTCTCTGCCTGCTGTTTCGGTATTGTATCAGGAACTGAATCACGACTTCGGAAAGATTTCGGCGGCAAAAGCCGGCTTCGGTTCTTATCTGACAGCCTGGCGTGTGACATCGGTGCTCTCGGCGTTTGCTGTTTCATTGGCCGGTTTGGCACTGTACTTTTTAGTGATTGCAGGAATCAGTGCCTGGTTTCATTATCCCCTGATCCGGGAGGCTTCCGATAGGTGGGTAGCCCTCCCCACTGCGCCAATACTGGGACTGGCGGTCCGCTGCCTGATTTTTTCGATCGGAGCGGCCGGTTGGTCAGAACTTGCCTGTCTGGTCCTGATCCGAAAGGAAGATCTGTTTATCGCTCTAATCTTTCCAGTGGCTCTGTATCTGGGAATCAATTATCTGCTGACCGTTTATTTCCATTTTAGTCTGGATGGCCTCTATATGAACCCCAACAGTTATCAGTTTGCTGCACGAGCCATTCGTTCACTGATCATCGTAAGCTGTGTGGCTGGTTTGCTGAATGTGGCAGTTGCCGAAGCGTTGAGAAGGAGGGTCTCTTATGAATCCATTATCTAGAGCCCTGGCAGACTGTCGGGTCGAATGGTATCAACTGCGGAAGGATGCACGGGTGCCCCTGATCCTGGCATTGGTTGCGATCATCGAACTGCAGTACACCAATGTTCTTTTCGAGTATGGAAAGTCGGTTTCTGCTGACTCGACGCCATGGCTGCTTCCTATGATCAATGCTACAGCACCGTGCCGCTTTATATTGCTGGGGTGTGCGGCTCTTTTTTTCAGCAATGTGCTGCATAATCACCGCGGAACGGTTTATTACGTGTCACGCAGCGGACGTTATTCCTATCTGGCGGGAAAAATCCTTTACTCGCTGACATTGTCTTTTTGTTTTACGGTGTTTGTTTCCTTTGCCTTCTGCCTGTTTCACATCCGGCATATCTATTGGGACACGGGATGGGGACCGCTGTTGGGCAGCTGGGCCAGGTATTATGCGCAGTCGACTTCAGCCGGGCCCGTCAGTACGATCATACAGACCATGAGCGCCGGGCAGGCAATGCTCTGGACGTTTCTGCTGTTGTGGCTCTCGTTTATCAACATGGCGCTGATCGTCCTCTTCTTTCAATTGTTTGGCTTGAATACAGTATCTGTTATTATTTTGGCGGCTCTTCTGTTATTGGAGCTTTTGACAAACGGGAACGGTCTGCAGATCCTTTCCAGTACACAGGCGCATCTTGTCTGGATATCCCCTCTCTCCTGGTCCAATCTGAGCCTTCTCTCCTGGGGAACGTCAGCCAGAGTTCAGGAATATCCGCCACTGGGCTACGCTGTGTGGATGAGTATTCTGTTAATGGTTTTGCTTATGGGGCTGATATTCGGTGCCGCACGGGTGGCCGGAAGGCCGGGAGGACGCATACGGGAGATCCGGTGGGACGTTTAGGGAAGAGAAGGCATACAATAGGGAGGCAATATGCTGTTATCCTTGGAAAAGGTAAGCAAACGATATGGGGATCACATCGTGGTAAGGGAGGCATCCCTGAAGCTTGAGGCAGGAACGGTGCTGGGGCTTGTAGGGCGGAATGGCAGCGGAAAAACGGTCCTTTTGAAATGTATCAGCGGATTGGTGCCTGTGACCAGCGGCAGGATCCTCTATAAAGGAAAAGAAGTAGGGCAGGATATCGATATGCCCGACGACATGGGGATACTGATCGAATCTCCGGGCTATCTGGCCGGTTATGACGGGATGACAAATCTCAGTCTGTTTATGAGTATCCGTCGGAAACCGGACAAAGTTTTTTTGGGCTCTCTGATGGAAAAGGTCGGACTGGACCCGGATAACAGGACAAAGGTCGGCCGGTATTCGCTGGGGATGAAACAGCGTCTCGGCATTGCCATGGCTATCATGGATCATCCGGGCCTGCTGATATTGGACGAGCCCATGAACGGATTGGACAGTGACGGGGTGCGTGAAATGCGGAAACTCCTCCTGTCGTTGAAGGAAGAAGGAACCAGTATGATTCTGGCGAGTCACATCGTGGGTGATATCCAGACTTTGTGCGACCACGTGGCCTATCTGGAAGCCGGAGAGATCGTCCGGTATGACGAAGAAGTGATCCGCAGGACGAATCAGCATCTTCGCGAAGAATAAGCAAGAAAGGAACGGATGATATCATGCGCAATCTGAAAAGGAAAGGCCTGGCTTTGGCGATGATGGCCTGTATACTGACAGCGGCAGCCTGTGGAAAAAAGCCAGAGAATCATGCGGGAGTCTTTACGGATTATCAGTATGTGAACGGCCAGCTTTCCGCGACGGTCAGTGATAAACTCGTCTTTCAGGCAGAAGTAACGGAACCACCAGCAGAGAACGCGTCTGTTCTTCATGCGGTTTGGAAAAATTATGAGGGCGATTGGCATCGTTTAGCCTATCCTTTTTTTCAACAGGAAGAACTCCAGTTCATCGAACCGGAGGATAACTGGGGAGGAGGGGTTGCCAAGACAGTTGATAATCAGGAGAGCCTCCTGATATTTCTGCCCGGGGTGTCTTTTCGATACTCGGCTATTGATCAGACGAACAAATGGTATAACAGCGCTTTGCAAAACTGGATCTTCCAGGATGTGAAAACTCAGAAGATCCTGGATAAGAATCCGGTCGTACTGCCGGGCGTTTCGGAAGAGAAAGAATTGGAATCGTTCTCTAAACAGGAAGCAATCGAATTTGTAAGGAAAACCATCAATAATTTGGACCTTCCGTTGGCAGAGCAACCCAGGGTGATCTATGCTCTGGATTTTGAGTCTTTAGAAAAGATGAGACTGCAGATGAATCGGGATATGGGTGTGGAGAATGATCCGGACAGTCCATTTTATATGCAGCCGTTTTCTCCGGAAGATGAAGCATATTATCTGTTATGGGAATACGAATATGACAGAGTTCCTCTCTTGAGCGGAAATATCCTTTCGGGATCGAATAATATTCTCCGGGACAGATACAATGAACAAGGCGCCACATTGTGCGCGATAGTAAAGCAAAATGAAGTTGTATTTATGGAGTCCCAAAGATATCTGTATGATATTGTCGGGAAAGATGATCCACAGCAGGTGATTTCACTGGAAGAAGCGGCCGCCCGGCTTCCGGAATACTATGAACAGGTCCTGCTGGAGGAGACTCGTACAGTATCGTCCATTTATTTTTGTTATGTTCCTGTTTTGGTGGAAATGCAGGAATCCCAACCGGAAACGGCAGTTTTTGATCTGGTACCCTGTTGGGTCGCGGAAGCCAGTTACCAACGAAACGGAAAATATTATTGGGAGTTCAGTTATATGAACGCCTTGACGGGTGAGTTTTTACCGATTACAAGGCAGAACTGATCGAATGCTATTGCTTTCCGTGGGACAGCAATGACGAAAAGACAGCTGTAATGTAGAGCACGGGATAAGAAGATGAAACACAAGATGGTGAGGAATAGTGAACATCCTGATTTGTGACGACGTTCAGTCTGAGCGTGAGCATCTGAAAAAGATCGTGGAGGCTTATTGCGCGGATCGTCTGGATGGACAGCCCCGCATCCTTATCTTTGAGAACGGGGAAAGTGCCTGCACCTGCCGGGAGAAAGCCGACATCGCGTTCCTGGACATCCAGATGGGCGATGTGGACGGGCTGCGTGTACAGGAATGCCTGTGGGAGAAGAACCCCGCGGTCATCCTGGTGATGGTGACGGGACATCCGCAGTTTGTCAATGCAGCGCTCCGCCGCCGGGCGTTCCGCTTCCTCCTGAAACCCTATGCCACGGAAGAAGCATTCCGGGTCCTGGAAGAGGCCTGTGAACGCCAGAAGAGCCTTCCGGGACGGGAGATTCTCTTTGATGGACCGGACGGGCCTGTTGCCCTGCGGCCGGAAGAGATCCTGTTCCTGTCGGTGAACGGCCACAGGCTGACAGTCGAGACGGCGTCACACTCATTTCCCATCCGCGGGAGCCTGGAAGAGTATGAAAAGAAGCTGCCGGCAGAGCGTTTTGCCCGCCCGCACCGGTCATTTCTGGTCAATCTGGAAAAGGTGCTGGCTTGCGGGAAGGACGAGGTGATCCTCCGGGACAAACCGGAAAGGATTGAGGAGGTCATCCCGCTTTCGCGCCGCTGCCGGAAGGAATTTGTCAGGAAGTTCCTGCTGATGAAGGGGCGGCAGGCGGAGGAACGGCTGTGAATGCGGGCGGAAACGCCCGCAGCGGTTTTCTGATCCACAAAATTGAACGATGACAAAGTGCCCCGCTTGACAATCTGTGTCAGGCGGGGTATACTGTTTGTAGAAATTGTAAAAAATTACCTCTATGGAAATGAACCCCATAACCTTACGGCAGGAATCTCCGTAACCTTACGCAGTGCCGCTATCCTGACAGGAGGATCTTCCATGAAATTCTTTCACCTTTCGGACCTTCACATCGGCGTGAAACTCTACAACCGCGATCTGTCGGAAGACCAGCGCTACGTTTTTGAGCGCATCGCGGAGTTCGCGCGCGCCGAGCAGCCGGACGCCATCATCATCGCCGGGGATATTTACGACAAAGCCGTGCCCGCCGCGGAGTCGGTGGAGCTGTTCGACGGCTTTGTCAACGCCCTCACGCAGGCCGCTCCGGAGGCGGAGATCATGATGATCTCCGGCAACCATGACTCCGCGCCGCGCATCAACGTCTTCCGCCAGGTGCTGCGCAGCCGCCGCATCCACATGATCGGCCTGCCGCCGGAGCGCCCGGACGAGCGCATCGAGCGGGTCACCCTGACGGACGCGTACGGCCCGGTCACCTTTTACCTGCTGCCGTTCGTGAAGCCCGGCATGGTGCGGGCCATCACCGGGGCGGATGAGAACGGGAATCTGCTTTCCTACGACAAGGCGGTGCGGGCCCTGCTGGCGCGTGAGGAGGTGGACACATCCTCCCGCAATGTCCTGGTCAGCCATCAGTTCTACCTGCCGGCCGGAAAGCCGGCGGAGGAGGTGAAGCGGACGGATACCGAGGTGGTGACCGTCGGCAACATCGACCAGGTGGGCGCGGACGCGCTGGATCCCTTTGACTACGCGGCGCTCGGGCACATCCACACGCCCATGCAGGTGGGGCGTGATACGGTGCGCTACTGCGGCACGCCGTTAGCCGTCTCGGTCTCCGAGGCCGGGCAGGAGAAGGGCATCGTGTGCGTGGAGATGGGCGCCAAAGGCACCGTGAACACGCGCGTGCTGCCGCTCATCCCCCTGCGGCAGGTCCGCAAGGTGGAGGGGAGCCTGCCGGAGGTGCTGGAACAGGCTTCCGATGACTACATCACGGTGGTCCTCACGGACACGGTGGACCGGGATGCGGCGGATATGCAGGACCGCCTGCGGGCGGCCTTCCCGCGTCTTTTAGAGGTGCGGCGGGCGGCCGGGCCGGGCGTCACATACCAGCCCGCGGCCGCAGCGGACATACCGGATCTGAACGTTTTTGACCAGTGCCTGGCGTTCCTGGGAGACCTTCCGGAGGAGGATCAGGCGCTGCTGGCGGACATCATCAACACGGTAAAGGAGGAGCAGGCATGAGACCGGTCACCCTGACCATGCAGGCCTTCGGGTCTTACGGAAAACAGACCACCATCGATTTCACCCGCCCGGTGCAGAACCTCTTCCTGATCACCGGCGATACCGGCGCCGGCAAGACCACCATCTTTGACGCCATCGTCTTTGCGCTGTACGGTAAGGCCAGTTCCAACGCGAGCAAAAAGGAAGGGGAAGATCTTCAGAGCCAGTTTGTCACGGCGGATGTTGAGCCGTTCGTGGAGCTGGTGTTTACGGAGAACGAAGGCGGGGAGGAGAAACTCTATACCGTCTGGCGGTCGCCTAAGCATGACCGTATGAAAAAGCGCCAGCGGGGAGACGGCGATGTCACCGGCGTGCAGGAGAAGGTGGAACTGACCCTGCCAGACGGGCGGGCATACCCCGGAAAGATCAAGGAGACCAACGCTAAACTGATGGAGATCGTCGGCCTGACCAAAGAGCAGTTCATGCAGGTGGCCATGATCGCCCAGGGCGAGTTCATGGAACTGCTGCGCGCGGACTCCAACAAAAAGAAAGAGATCTTCCGCAAACTCTTTGGCACGGGCGTCTACGCAAAAGTGGTGGACGAGCTGGACCGGCGGCAGAAACAGTACAGTGAGCAGGCGGACTGGATCCGCAAGAGCATCCAGGCCGTCTCCGGCCGCGTGCAGGTGCCGGCGGACGGTTCGGAGGAGGCCGCCGCAGTGGCACGCGCCAAAGACCGCATCAGCAAGGAAAAAGACCTGGACATCACGGCAGCGGAAGCGCTTGAAAGCGGCCTGAAGGTCCTTTGTGATGAGTACGCGCGGGAAGAAAAGAGCGCGGGAAAAGCCCTGGAAGAGGCCCGCGGGCAGGAAAACGCAGCGCGCAAGGCGCAGACCGAAGGGCAGACGCTGCAGACGGCCTTTGCGGACCGCCAGAAGGCCCTGGCCCGTCAGGAAGAGCTGGCCGCACAGGCGGACAGCTTCCGGGAAAAGGAGAACTTGGCCCGGCAGATCGCGGATGCCTGGGAGGTAAAGGCATCGGCTGACAGTTTTGAAGAAGCCGGCGCTCAGGTGACCATCATCACGGATGCCATCCGCCGGGAAACGGAAGCGCTCCCCGGGCTGAAGGAGGAGGAAGCGCGTACGGCCGCCGCGGAAGCGGATGCGGCGCGTGTGCGGACAGCGGCACAGGAAACCTTTGCGAAGACCGAAGAGCGCGTGAAGCGTGAGAAGCACTTGTTTGCGCAGGTGCGCGATGCGGACCGCCGGCTGGTGGGAGCGGAAGCCCTGATCCGCCGCAAGACGGAGGACTGGCAGAAAGCGCACGGGGCACTTGCGGCCTGGGATGAGCAGGTGGCAGCCTGGCGTACAAGAGAAATGCAGTTGGACGGTGCGGATGCGCGCCTGGCGGCCTGCACCGGCCGGGCAGGGCAGTTCCGGGCCCTGAAAGAGCAGTACCGGAAGGCCGGCGAGGCGGCCAGGGCATCCGCCGAGCAGGGGAAAACGGCGGCCGCCGCGCAGGAGGCTTACCGGAAGGTCCGTGAGGCTTACGAGCAGGCCCGCGGGCGGTACGAAGAAGCCAACCAGGCGTTTCTGGACGAGCAGGCAGGCCTTCTGGCCGCGGAAAAACTGCAGCCGGGGAAACCCTGCCCGGTCTGCGGGTCGCTTGACCATCCGTCTCCGTGTAAGATCAGTGCCCGCGCGGCGGGGCTGACGCGGGCGGAAGTGCAGCGTCTGGAAAAAGCGGCAAAGAAGGCGGGGGATGACCAGGAAAAGGCGGCGACGGCCGCCGGCAGCGCGGCGGACCTCCTGAAGAAGGCGCAGCAGACCGCCGGAGAGGAGTGGGAGAGTTTCCTTGCCGCGCTGGCGGAGTTTGATCCGGAGCTGCCGCAGGAGATGACGCCGGCACAGGCCGGTGAAGTGCTGCAGCGCCTGCATGACCAGCTGCGCTCCGAAGGGGAGGCGCTTACGGCACAGGCCGAGGAACTGAAGGCGGTGCGCACAAGCCTGTCGGGCACGGATACCGGCCGCAAGGAGCGGCAGCAGGAGCTGGATAAGGCGGTGGAGGCAGAAAACGGAGCGGTCACGGCGGCCAAAACCATCCGCACGGAACGGGAGCAGGCATCGGCCGGCCTGACGTTTTCTTCGGAGCAGGAAGCGGATGAGGTGTACGCCGCGGACCGGAAGGCGCTGGAGGAGGCGGTGAAGACGTACACGGCTGCGGACGACGCGGCCCGCCAGGCGCACGCTGCCAGGGCGGCAGCCGATGCCCGGCTGGCCCAGCATGAGCAGGCGCTGCCGGGCTGGCAGGAGACCGCCCGAAACCGCCGTGCGGCGTATGAGACGCTGAGCGCTCAGAAGGATCTTGCCGAGTCCGAGTGGAAGCCGCTGACGGCCGCCCACCGCAAGGAGGAGGCGGACCGGCTGCAGGCGGAAGTCAGGCGGTACCGGGAAGCATGCGCCGCGGAGAAGGCGCGCCGGGAGACGGCCGAAAACACCATTGCCGGGCGTACGCAGCCGGATCTGGAAGCCCTCGAAACCGCCGTGCAGGAGAAAACGGCCCTCCGCAAAACGGCCGATGACCGTCTGGCCGCCATCCGCAGCCTTCTGCAGACGGACCGCGGGGCGCTGCACGAGCTTTCGGAACATCTTTCGAAGCGCCAGACCGTGCTCGGGGAGTACACGCGCCTGCACAGCCTGTACATGCGCCTGTCCGGCAAGCAGTCCGGCGCCCGCATGGATATTGAAACCTACGTGCAGCGGTGGTATCTGGAGCGCATCCTGGCGGCGGCCAACGCGCGCTTTGCCGTCATGACAGCCCACTCGTACGAGCTGCGCATGATGCCCATCGAGGACGCCGGCGACGGCAGGAACCGCGGGCTGGATCTGCTGGTCTACTCGCAGGTCACCGGCAAGACGCGGGAGATCCGCACACTCTCCGGCGGCGAGTCGTTCATGGCGGCGCTGGCACTGGCGCTCGGCATGGCGGACCAGATCCAGGCATCGTCCGCGGCGGTCAATCTGGACATGATGTTCATCGATGAAGGCTTCGGGTCGCTGGATGACCACGCCCGCGGCCAGGCCGTGCGGGTACTGCTGGATATGGCCGGCGGCTCCAAACTGGTGGGCATCATCTCGCACGTCACGGAGCTGCGCCAGGAGATCGACGAGCAGCTTTCCGTCACCAAGGATGAGTTCGGCAGCCACGCCGCGTGGGTGTGAGCAGCAAACGAACGTTTATGCGGGACGTCTCCCCTGGGAGGCGTCCCTGTTCTTTTTGCCCGGAACGAGGTATAATCAAAAAGTAAAAGCTGAGATCGTCCGGCGTGTCGCCGGATCAGGAGGTGTGTATAAACTACCGGAAACTGGGAAAGACCGGCCTGATGGTCAGTGAAGTGGGTTTTGGCGGTGAGTGGCTGGAGCGCCACCCGGAAGAAGAATCCATCGGGCTCATCCGCTATGCGGGGGAGAAGGGCATCAACATCATCGACTGCTGGATGCCGGATCCGAAATCGCGGGATATCATCGGAAAGGCCATTGCGGACCGGCGGGACAAGTGGTTTGTGCAGGGGCATCTCGGCTCCACGTACCAGAACGGGCAGTACGTGCGCACGCGGGATTTGACGTACGTGAAGCCGGCGTTTGAGGACCTGCTTACCCGCATCGGCGGCGGGTACATCGACCTGGGCATGATCCACTACGTGGACGCACAGGAGGACTGGGACGCCCATATCGCCCACGGCTCCCCCTACCTGGATTATGTCTTTGAACTGAAGAGGAAGGGCATCATCCGCCACATCGGCCTGTCCACGCACAATCCGCGTATCGCCGAACAGGCGGCGAAGTGCGGGTTTGTGGAGATGATCCTCTTTTCGATCAACCCGGCTTTTGACATGCGGCCGGCCACGGAGGACCTGGATTCCATGTTCGAGGGGTACGAGAACGCGGACTACGCCGGCATCGATCCGGAGCGCGCCGCTGCACGCCTACGCCGGGCAATGTACCTACTGCGGGCACTGCAAGCCGTGCCCGATGGACATCGACATCGCCATGGTCAACAAGTTCTACGATCTGGCCATCCAGCAGCCGGAGGTGCCGGAGAGCGTCCGGCAGCACTATCTGGCGCTGGGCACCACCGCGTCGGCCTGCATCGGCTGCCAGGGGTGTGAGAGCCGGTGCCCGTTCGGCGTGAAGGTGGCGGAGCGCATGGTGAAGACAGCGGAACTGTTCGGAAAGTAAGGGATAGAGCGGGACATGAGCTGTTTGCAGGGTCGCTGTGGGGATACGATAGTCAAAAAGAATAAGTCATCAACATGGATGGATGTACCTTTCAGGAATATATGCAGCCTTTCAGGTATGATGGGTTGTTCGTTAATTCGCAGACGTGTAAACTGTTTAAAGAAGTCTGGCGGAAGTGAGCGGAGGAAAACCGGGTAAACGGACAACACATCAGTCCGACTGTGAGGAGGACCCCATGTCCAGTTTGCCAGGCGGACTTCGTAGGTGGATTTATCCATGGCTTCTGTGCCTCCTTGGGAGTGACTCTAAAAAACTCGCTAGTTTTGTGAGTTTTTTAGAGTATCGCACAGAGTCACGGATTAGAACAGGCGCATGGTTTTACGCTTACGATCCATAGGAGATCTTGCAAGGAGGATGCCATGATTGCAAAGAGCAACAAACTGACTGCCCTGCTGACTGCCGCTTTGATCCTGACGCTTGCCGCCTGCAGCGCCCCGCCCGCTGAAACACAGCCGGTTTCTTCGGAGCAGACGGAAGCCGATAATCCCTACGGCTTTCCTCCTGCCGCGGAGGAAGGAGAAGCCGTCTGGCCGGACGCGGAGGGGTGGGCCGCCATGGGCCTGCCGGATCTGAGCCTAAAGGAACTCACCGGGATCTCGGTCCGGCGGAGCGAAGGAAGCGGAAACGAGGATTTTTATTGCTATGAATCGGTGTTGTTCACCTGTCAGCCCAAGTACAACACCCGCTTTTCGGTCCTCACAGAGCGCCTGGACAAAGCCGGTTTGGAAGGAGAAATCGTCCGGGACGACATCGATTGGAAGATTTATCAGGGCACCTATGAATTTGCCGGAGAGAAGATGGCCATCGAAGTCCGGGAAGACGGGATCGGCCGGCTGTACATCACCGTGATGGGACACGCGGCGAAAATGACAAACAGCCGATGACCGTTTTGGAAACCTTCTGGATAATGCCATCACAACTGCTGAGCACAGTGAAGAAAAATGGGTTGATATTAAATTACAGAAAAGGGGCTGTAGTTCAGCCGGGATGATAGCGGTTTTCCTTTCGAACAGCTGTGATGCGCCTCCAAAACCGGACCGGAATGGTGAGTGGCCCAGCAAAAAGAGGGGAAACAGGGAGATCGGAGTAGGCATCCGCACCATCCGGCAGATTATCGCCAGGCACGGCGGAGAGTATGCTGCACATTATGATGAAGAAAAACATCACATGTTGATTTCATTTGTGCTGATTCAGAAAGAGAGGGAGGAGTTATGAGTAGGAGGAGAAGGAGTGCTTTCAGAGTGCTCGCTATTGGATGCATGACAGCCATGCTTATTTGCCTGCTTCCGAATGTATCGGAGGCGAGAGAGAAACCAGGCCGGGAGATACGGATTGCAACTGAGAGAATTCCGGAAATCGACCGCGATTCTCTGCTGACGGTTGCACAGGAAAATGTCCGTATTCTGAGTGATCTGAATCAGATCAATTACGATTCAAATGTCAGCTGCACAGTCATGAACGGGTATTATACTTATGTAGAAGATAATGGGGAAATCACGAGAGGAAATATAGAGTTTCCGGTTTTTCAGAACGGGAAATGTATTTTTCTGATCTCTGCCTCGCTGGAAGATGACCAGTGGCTATACTCCTGTGCGGCGGGATACGCCAGCTGTTTTGACCGATTAGAGGGAAATGTTGGCCGAGTGGTCTACCGGGATAATATCCCTCATTTTGTTACGGATGATTTTGATATTGATCTGATTGACGGACGGCAGACGGACTTGGAACCATTGCCGATTCAGAAGGAACAGGTGGCTGTTTCACTTGAGGCAGTAGGCCAAGTTGAGGTCGGGAGTGGGCTTGTTACCGCATCGGAAAGTATGTCGGATTCTCTTCAGTCTGTTTCGGTTGCTGGGTTCAGTATTTATCAGACGGATTACAAGGTACTGGAAATGGCAAATTGTCTGTGCGGACAATATGTTCTTGAAAACGGAGTATTGGTAAAACATAGCATGTGTTGGGCATGTGCTTCCTGCTCTCTGATTCGATATAGGCTGGGAAACTACAACATTTATCCGGAAGTGATTTGTCAACAGATGAATGTCGGGCTTGATCAGGGGATCCTGTGGGCCCATAAAGCATATGACGCAATTGCATATTATGGTGCAACAACTGGAGGATACGAGGACCTTATTAGAAAAGCGAACAGCCAGACTGAGATTAGACATAATCTCAACAACCGGTTCCCTATTTATATGGGAGGGTTGGCTACGAATCTGACAGGACATGCGGTGCTGATGATTGGTTATCAGTACGTCAGCACCAGCAATACATTTTATATGATATATTGGGACAGCAATGACGAACAGATAAAGACATCGGTGTTTGGAACAGGAGCCAAAACATTTGTTTCGGGAGGGACTACCTACTACTGGAACTGTTCTGTACTGATTCCATATAATGGATAAACAGAGAGTCGATGAGGATTTCGAAAATGCGTAAGACAATCGGACATGGGAAGCGCTTTTTGATCGGCGCTTGCGGAGTTCTTCTCCTTCTGGCGGTGCTGTACACGCTGTTTGCCGTGTATGGCGGTATTCCGTTGGGAAAAGTTCGGCCCGCGGCAGAGATACTTCCCCTCGACACGGGCGCCGGTTTGGTACTTTATCACATTCCCGGAGGAGACGGGGAGAACCGTGAAATGGTTATGGATGATCCCGGAATGCTCGAAGACCTGCAAACCGCTCTGGAAGATGCGGAGCTAAGGCCCGTGATTGCCATCGGGGGGAAGGAACTGTATCAGACGGACCGTTTTTCCCTGCAGTTCGTCTATGCGGGTTTTTCTCTGACACATCAGATTGCGCTCACAAAACCGGCGGCCGCCTTTACGGATGAAGATGGAAGGACGGAGACATATGTCTTTCGGAATCAGGAACAGTTTGAAGTTGTGCGGAGTGTCCTGGACCGATTTGTGACGGATCAGCGGAGATAAAGAACATATTTTTTACATAGAAAGGGACGGACCGGTTTTGGTGTTTGGCACCAAGACCGGTCCGTCCTTTTCTGGTGGTTCGCCCAACGAACACAAAACCCTCTGTTCGGTCACGCATGAGGGTACCGGACAGGGTTATCCCTTCCTGCCGGGTATGATCCCGCTTAATTCTTGTAATGCTGGCGGATCAGAGTTTTTCCGCGAGCAGGCTGCCCGTTTCATAAGAGGAGCGTCAAATCACTATAACGAATCGCATCAAAACCATATAATAAAATGCATCAAAAACAATAAATCGCCTTGACGGGCATAGGACCATGCGATAGAATACAGTCAGTTCCTCGTGGGGGTATACTATGTCAGACTATATGCCGAGAATCGTTGACGACGAGCTGGATATGAGGCTGAGAGCTTTCGGGGCGACACTGATCGTGGGGCCCAAGTGGTGCGGCAAGACGACCACCGGCGAGCAGAAAGCGAAAAGTATCCTCCGGATGCAGGATCCGGACAGGAGAGAGGGATACCTGGCGACAGCCGGAATGAAACCGTCTCTGCTGCTGAAGGGGGAGAATCCGCGCCTCATTGATGAGTGGCAGACAGCGCCGGTGCTGTGGGACGCTGTGCGGACCGCTGTGGATCAGCGCCAGGAGGAAGGGCTGTTCATTCTGACGGGCTCTACGTCTGTGGACAGTCGGCAGATCATGCATACCGGGACAGGGCGTATCTCCCGTATGAAAATGTATCCCATGAGCCTGTTTGAATCCGGGGAATCCTGCGGGGAAGTGTCGCTGAAGGCGTTGTTTGGCGATTCTGCGATGGATATTGACGGCATTGTCTCTCCTCTCTCCGTCGAGGAACTGATCTTTGCGGCCTGCCGCGGCGGATGGCCGGCTTCGCTGCGCCGTACAAGTGATGCAGCCAAACTGATGATCGCCAGGGATTATCTGAGCAACATCCGGGAATCGGATATCTCCACGGTAGACGGCGTACAGCGAAACCCGGTCTGGACAGAGATGATCCTGCGCTCCTATGCCCGCAGTGTGTCCACTCTTGCCAAAAAGACAAACATCTATAAAGACGTGGCCGCCAATGCCGGCACCATGACTATCCAGACCATGGATGCCTATATCAACGCACTGCAAAGACTGTATGTCATTGAGGATACAGATGCCTGGTGTCCGTCTATCCGTTCCGCAACGACGATCCGATCCGGAATGAAACGGGGGTTTACCGATCCTTCCATCCCGGCTGCAGCGTTGGGGCTGTCTCCGGAAGCCCTGCAGATGGATCTGAAGACATTCGGCTTTCTGTTCGAGTGTCTCTGCATGCGGGATCTTAAGGTTTACTCCCAGGCACTGGGAGGAAGACTCTCTTATTATCATGACCGTTATGGTCTGGAAGCGGATGCCGTGCTTCATCTGGCTGACGGCCGCTATGCGCTGATAGAGTTCAAACTGGGAAGCCGCGAGATCGAAGAAGGAGCGGGGCATCTGCTGGAGATTCGGAAACTGATCAGGCAGTATAACGAGAAGGAAAAACAGGTTCCTCTGCGGGAGCCGGACCTGCTGATGGTGATCACGGGCGGAGAAATGGCCTGGACGCGCCCGGACGGGGTAAAGGTTGTGCCCATAGGAACACTGCGGGATTAACGAAAAAACGTTCAGGGAATAATGGTGATGGAGGAGGGAACCATGAATTACCGGAAACTGGGAAAGACCGGCCTGATGGTCAGTGAAGTGGGCTTTGGCGGCGAGTGGCTGGAGCGCCACCCGGAAGAAGAATCCATCGAACTCATCCGCTATGCGGGGGAGAAGGGCATCAACATCATCGACTGCTGGATGCCGGATCCGAAATCGCGGGACATCATCGGCAAGGCCATCGCGCCGTGCCGGGACAAATGGTACGTGCAGGGGCATCTGGGCTCCACCTGGCAGAACGGCCAGTACGTGCGCACGCGGGATCTGGCCTACGTGAAGCCGGCGTTTGAGGATCTGCTGGCGCGCATCGGCGGCGGGTACATCGACCTCGGCATGATCCACTACGTGGACGCGCAGGAGGACTGGGACAAGCACCTGGCTCACGGTTCCGCCTACCTGGATTACGTGTTTGAACTGAAGGAAAAGGGTCTGATCCGCCACATCGGCCTGTCCACGCACAACCCGCGCATCGCGGCGCAGGCGGCGAAGTGCGGCTTTGTGGAGATGATCCTCTTCTCCATCAACCCGGCGTTTGACATGCGGCCGGCCACGGAGGATCTGGATTCCATGTTCGAGGGGTATGATAACGCGGAATTTGCCGGCATCGATCCGGAGCGTGCCGCCCTCTACCAGCTGTGCGAGCAGGAAAACGTGGGCATCACAGTCATGAAGGGGTTCTTCGGCGGGCGGCTCTGTGACGCGGCCCGGTCGCCGTTCGGCGCGGCCTTCACGCCGGCCCAGCTCATCCACTACAGCCTGACGAGGCCCGGCGTTTCGTCCATCCTCTGCGGGTACGACACCAAAGACCAGGTGGATGCGGCCGTGGCGTACGAGACGGCATCGGACGATGAGCGCGACTACGCTTCCGTCATCGCGGGCGCGCCGCTGCACGCCTACGCCGGGCAATGTACCTACTGCGGGCACTGCAAGCCGTGCCCGATGGACATCGACATCGCCATGGTCAACAAGTTCTACGATCTGGCCATCCAGCAGCCGGAGGTGCCGGAGAGCGTCCGGCAGCACTATCTGGCGCTGGGCACCACCGCGTCGGCCTGCATCGGCTGCCAGGGGTGTGAGAGCCGGTGCCCGTTCGGCGTGAAGGTGGCGGAGCGCATGGTGAAGACAGCGGAACTGTTCGGAAGATGATCTGCCGGAGCGGCAGGGGGAGGTGCACTGTGAAAAGGATGAAACGGGAAGCGGGATGGTTGCGGGCGCTGGCCGTGCTGGTCATGTCCCTGGTGGTTTTCCTGACCGGGTGCGCCAGAACGCCGGCCAAAGAGCCCGCTGTGGATCCGACGTCGGCGTTTGGTTTCCCGGAAGCTGCGGAGGAGGGGACCGTCCTCTGGCCGGGAGCGGAGGCCTGGGCTTCCATGGGTCTGCCGGACCTGAGCCTGAAGGAACTCAGCGGTATCTCGATCTGCCGGAGCAAGGACGCTTCGGAGGCAGACTTTTTCTATTACGAAGCGGTGACGTTCATCTGTCAGCCCAAGTACAATACCCGGTTTTCTGTCATCACGGAACGTCTGGACGAAGCCGGTATCGAGGGAGAGGTTGTCGAGGAAACAGTGGATCAGAAGGTCTACATTGGCACGTATGAATTGGCCGGTGAGCCGATGGCCATCGAGGTCCGGGAGGACGGGATCGGCTGGCTGTACATCACCGTCATGGGACATGCGGTAAAGATGAACCGGTAGGGGCTGCCGGACGGACAGGCGGTCCTGGCCGGTCACAAGGCAGAACGAAACCGAAAAAACAACAAGGCTGCCGGGTATCCGGCAGCCTTGTTGGTCATTGGTCAGCGGTTGTACTTGAAGCGGCTGCCGGTCAGCTCGCGGTAGACGGCATCGCAGGCATCCAGGACATCCTGTGTCAGGGCCGGGCCGTCGAGCACGGCCAGGTTCTGCTGCAGCTGCTCCATTTTGCTGACGCCGGAGAGGATGGAGGTGACGGAATCTTCCGCCGCCACAAACCGGTAGGCCAGCTCCAGGATGGACAGGCCCGCGCCGCCGGCGATCCCGATCAGCTTGTCGAGGGCTTCAAAGTTGCGCTCGTTCCAGTAGCGGGCGGCGTAGTTGGCGCTTAAGGCAAAGCGGGTGCCTTCGGTCGGCCGGTCGCCGTAGACGTGCTTGCCGGCCAAAAGCCCCGCCGCGATGGGGTTGTAGACCACGATGCCGATGTCATGGTGCTTCGCGAACGGGATGAACTCATCGTCCAGGCCGCGGGTGATCAGATTGTAGACGTTCTGGGAGGCGATGGGCCGCGGGATGCCCAGTTTTTCCGCCTTCCAGAGGATCTCGCAGGCCTGCCAGGAGGCGTAGTTGGAGAAGCCGTAGTAGCGGATCTTGCCGTGGCGCATCAGGGTGTCCATGGCGGCCAGCGTCTCTTCGATGGGCGTGCCGTAGTCCGGCGCGTGCAGGTAGTAGAGGTCGATGTAGTCGGTGTCCAGGCGCTTCAGGCTGGCTTCGCAGGCCCGGATGATGTTCCAGCGGGAGAGGCCGGCTTCGTTGATGTCCTCACCCGTGCGCCCGTTCACCTTGGTGGCCAGGATCACCTTGTCGCGGCGGCCTTTTAAGGCCTTGCCCACGCATATCTCCGATGCCCCCTGATTGTAGACATTGGCCGTGTCCACGAAGTTGATGCCGGCATCCAGCGCCGCGTGCGTCATGGCGATGCCGTCCGCCTCGGACGTCTGCCCGCCGAACATCATGGTGCCCAGGGCCAGGCGCGACACTTTCAGGCCCGAACCGGGAAACTTGCGGTATTCCATAAACCGTCTCCTTTCTGGTGCGTATTTTGTCAGCCGATCTGACGCATGTCCGCTTCCTTCAGTATACCCCCTTGCGCATCGTCTGAAAAGAGCCGGCCGCAGGGGCTGTTTTTTCGTATGTCAAAAAACGGATTGTCAAACCCAAGGAATAATGATAGATTAATACAGAAGAACCCGGGAGCAGGGGAACCTGCTCCTAATCTCCGCGGACAGAACAGAAAGGACAAAAGATGGAGAACAAACTGGCACGCTTTATGCGCAACACCGGCAACCTGCGGGTCTTCCTGCCGCTGGGTCTGATCCTCATCGTCGTGGGTGTGATCATGTACATGAACTCACCGTCGAAGTATGCCGAGACGACGGCGAAGATCACGAATGTCAATGAGTACAAGGACAACGACAACGAAACCGTGTACGACTATGATCTGGAATTCACGGTGGACGGGAAAACGTACACCAGCATCTTTTCGGCCATGCCCGACAAGAAGAATGTGGGCGATACCGTCACGATCTACTACGATCCCGCCAATCCGGAGTCCACGTCCAATACCAAACACACCGGCATGATCTCCGTAGTCATGGCCGTTGCGGGCGTCGCGATGGTGGCTTTCAGCGTCCTGAGCACGGTGAAGAAAGTGCAGAAGAGCCGCGAGCTGGATGCGAAGACGCGCCCGGCGGACGGTAATGTGAGAGTGGCACCGCTCCCGAAGGACCAGCTGACCGAGTACTATGTGGCGTTTGACGGCAGCACCCTGAAGCCCGGCTACACGGTGGAGGATAAAAACCGCAAGGTGGTCTACGAAATGACCATGACCAAACAGGCGCTGGTCGGTGCCCGGACGTTTGAGTTCCGCAACAAGCTGACCGGCCGCACGCAGGAACACGCGGTGGGGCACACCACCACCGTCTCCTACAACAACGAGATCTTCTCCCAGACCTCCTGGTTCAGCATTGACGGCAAGAACGTGTGGGATGTGCTGCATGAGCAGGGCGTCCGCATTGACACCGACATCGCCTCGAAGTTCCCGAAGATGATCTACACCATGTCTCAGAACGGGCGGTTCTTCGCCACCATCGAGACCAGCAGCATGTACATCCACGAGGAGGATGAGGCGCAGCACCAGATCCGGATCCCGTACGGCAAATGGTACTACCGCTGCTGGACCAATGAGCAGAACCTGGATCTTCTGTTCCTGACGGTGTTCGCCATCTCTGAGACCGAGCAGACCGTCGTGGAGTAACATCCGAAAACAGGATATACCGGCCGTCCCGCGGTCACACTATTGACGCTCCTGCGTGCGTTTTGTATAATGCACGCAGGAGCGTGTGCGTTTTTGGCACACAGGAGGATGACGATGGCCGGTACGATCAATCAGATAGCCGAACTGGCAGGGGTATCGCGCGGGACGGTGGACCGGGCGCTGAATCACCGCGGCCGTGTGGACGCGGAGGTGGCCGAGCGCATCGAGAAGATCGCGGAGGAACTGGGGTACGTCACGCGCTCGCAGAAGAAGGCGGAGCGGGGCGGATATCCGGCGCCGGCCGCCGTCACGCGGCGCATCGGCGTCATCACGCAGCTGTCGGAAGCGTCGTTCATGATCCCGGTGCGGCGGGGGCTTACGGACATCACCGCCAAGCTGGCCCGCCAGGGCATCGGCGTGACCGTGCGCGAGTGCGCTGGCGTAGACGCGGCGGCCCAGTGCGCGGCGTTTGATGAGCTGATGGAGGAGGGCGTGGACGCCCTGGCCATCATGCCGGTGGAGGATGACGGCGTGCGCGCCAGGCTGCAGGCCTTTGTGCAGGACGGCAGGCCCCTCATCACGTTCAACACCGATATCCGCGGGGTGGACAGGCTCTGCTTCGTGGGGCTGGACAACCGCCAGAGCGGCCGGGCGGCCGCGGGGCTGCTGGCCATGCTGATGCGGGGCGAGGGCAAGGTGCTGGGCGTGGTCGGGTCGTTTTCCAACAGCGCCGGCCTAAGCCGCATGGACGGTTTCTCCGACGAACTGCGTGCATCGTTCCCCGGCATGACACTGGTGGGCGTGCAGCCGAGTTTTGACAAGGCCGAGGGCGTGGCGGCGGTCATCCGCCAGGCACTGGAGGCCATGCCGGACATCGGCGGCATCCTGGTGACCTCCGGCGGACAGGCCGGCGTGAAGGCAGCCCTGGAGGGTCGAAAAGACCGGCCGTACATCGTCCTGCACGACCTGACGCCGCGCAACGCGGCTTATCTGCGCGAGGGGCTGGCGGATTTCCTGATCGACCAGGACGGCTACACACAGGGGTACCGCGCGGTGTCGCTTTTGGCGGACAAGCTGCGCTGGAACAAGAACCCCGAGAAAGAATACATGTACACGGATATCGATATCCGGACCAGATATACCTGCGGGTGAGAGGGCCATTATGAAACATTTCCATATCAGCACGGACATCTACTTTTCGGACGGCGCCCTGGAGCGCCTGACGCAGATCACCTCGAAGAAGGCGTACATCGTGACGGACCCGTTCATGGTGAAGGGGGGCGGCATCCGCGCCATCACGAAGCCCCTGCACCAGGGCGGGACGGACTATGAACTGTTCACGGAGGTGATCCCGGACCCGCCGCTTGAGAAGGTGGCAGCCGGCGTAAAAGGCTTTCAGGCCAGCGGGTGCGATACCATCATCGGCGTGGGCGGCGGGTCGGCCATGGACCTGTCCAAGTCCATCCGCCGCATGGCGGAGGAGCTCAACCCCGGCGTGCACATCCCGCTCATCTGCATCCCCACCACGTCCGGCACGGGCAGCGAGGTGACGTCGTTCGCGGTCATCTCGGACACCGAGCACCAGGTGAAGATCCCGCTGGTCTCGGAGGACATGACGCCGGATGAAGCCATCCTGGACGCGGTGCTGGTGCGCTCGGTCCCGGCAGGCATCACGGCGGACACCGGCATGGACGTGCTCACACACGCCATCGAGGCCTACGTCTCCACGGAGCACAACGACTTCTCCGGCGCCCTGGCCGAGAAGGCGGTCGAGATCGTGGGGCAGTACCTGTACCGGTCCTACTCAGACAACGAGGATGCCCACGCCCGCAAGAAGATGCACATTGCGGCCACGCTGGCCGGCATCGCCTTCAACGCCTCCTCGTTGGGGCTGAACCACGGCATGGCGCACGCCGTCGGCGCGCACTTCCACGTGCCGCACGGACGGGCCAACGCGATGCTGCTGCCGCTGGTGATCGAGTACAACGCCGGCGTGTCGAACGTGACCAAAAACCGCCAGCTGCACGACCCGGTGGTGGAGCGCTACTGCACCATCGCCAACGTCCTGGGGCTGTCCTCCGTCAACGACGTGATGACTATCCACTCGCTGTGCAACTACATCCGCTACCTCAACGAAGCCATGGGCATCCCGCTGCACCTCTCGCAGATGCTCACCATCACCAAGGAACAGTATGAAGCGGAACTCGACGCCATGGCCGAAGCCGCCCTCGACGATTCCTGCACCGCCACCAATCCGCGCGTGCCGTTAAAGCCCGAAGTCATCGAATTGTTCCGCAAGCTGTGGTGAACCACTTGACTTTCTTCTTGCGTGGGGTACAATAAAAGCACATATAAGGCACGCGAAAAAGCACATAAGCACGCAACTGCTTTGGGAGGGAAGAGCATGGCATATCTGACATTTGACCAGTCGCGGCCGTTCGATCTGATCCTGCTCGGCCGGGTGGCCATCGATTTCAATCCGGCCTGGTCGGACGAAGTGAAGGAAGACTTCAAGCCGCTCAAGAACGTCCACTATTTCGAGAAATACGTCGGCGGGTCGCCCGCCAATATCGCCTGCGGCGTCACGAAGCACGGCCTGAAGGCCGGGTTCTTCGCCAAGGTGTCGGACGACCAGTTCGGCGACTACGTGATCGACTACTTCAACGAGCGCGGCATCGACACCTCGCACATCACCCGCTGCACGGGCGGCGAGAAGCTGGGGCTGACGTTCACGGAGATGTTAAGCCCGTCGGAGTCCTCCATTTTAATGTACCGCAACTGCATCGCGGACCTGCAGCTGTCGGTGGACGACATCGACGAGGACTACATCGCCAGGGCCAAAGCCATCCTGATCTCCGGCACGTCGTTAGCCGAGAGCCCGTCCCGCGAGGCGGCCCTCAAGGCCGTCATGCTGGCCAGAAAGACCGACACGAAGATCATCTTCGATATCGACTACCGCGCCTACAACTGGAAGAACGCCGATGAGATCTCCATCTACTACAGCGCCGTGGCGCGCGAGGCGGACATCATCATGGGCTCCCGGGAAGAGTTCGACCTCACCGAAAAGCTCATCCGCCCGGGCATGACGGACGAAGAGTCCGCCGCCTACTGGCAGGCCTGCCGCGCGAAGATCGTGGTCATCAAGCACGGTATGCAGGGGTCGACGGCCTACACCTGCGACGGGCAGAAGTTCTCCATCAAGCCCTTCCCGGTCAAGGCCCGCAAGGGCTTCGGCGGCGGCGACGGGTACGGCTCGGCCTTCCTGTTCGGGCTGTTCTCGGGGTGGGACATCATCGACTGCCTGGAGTTCGGCTCCGCCGAGGCGTCCATGATGGTCCGCGCCAACAACTGCTCGGACGCGCTGCCGGGCACCGAAGAAGTGAAAGAATTCATCCGCATGGAGAAAGAACAGTACGGCGAGATGATCGCCAGGGCATAAACCGGAAGGAGGAGAGTTCGATATGAGATTGACCGTCGCACAGGCGATCGTGAAGTTCCTGGACAATCAGTACGTTTCCATGGACGGCGAAGAGACCAAGTTCGTGGAAGGCTTCTTTACCATTTTCGGGCACGGCATCGCCGTGGGCCTGGGGGAGGCGCTCGATACCAACCCCGGCGGCCTGCGCGTGATGCAGGGCCGCAATGAGCAGGGCATGTGCCACGCCGCCATCGCCTTTGCCAAGCAGCACAACCGCAGGCGCATCATCGCCTGCGCCTCTTCGGTGGGCCCCGGCGCCGCCAACATGGTGACCGCCTGCGCTACCGCCACCGTCAACAACCTGCCGCTGCTGGTCTTCCCGGCCGACACCTTTGCATCCCGTCAGCCGGATCCGGTGCTGCAGCAGCTGGAAGTCCCGGAGAGCCTGGCCGTCTCCACCAACGACGCCTTCAAGCCGGTCTGCCGCTACTGGGACCGCATCACCCGCCCCGAGCAGATCATGACCGCGCTTATTTCCGCCATGCGCACCCTGACCGATCCGGCTTCGTGCGGTGCCGCCTGCATCGCCCTGCCGCAGGACGTCGAGGGTGAGAGTTACGACTATCCGGAGGAGTTCTTCAACAAGCGCGTGCACCGCATCACCCGCCCCGTGGCCGTGCCCGAGGAAGTGGACGACGTGGTCTCCGTGATCGCCGCCAGCAAGAAGCCCATCCTCGTGGTCGGCGGCGGCGTGAAGTACAGCTTCGCCGGACAGACCGTTGAGCAGTTCTGTGAAGAGTTCCACATCCCGTTCGGCGAGAGCCAGGCGGGCAAGTCGGCCTGTAAGTCCTCCCATCCGTACTGCCTGGGCGGCATCGGCGTGACCGGCACCTACGCCTCCAACGTGATCGCCTCCGAAGCGGACTGCGTCATCGCCGTGGGCACCCGCCTGTCGGACTTCACCACCAGCTCCAAGTGGCTGTTCCGCCGCCCGGGCGTGAAGGTGGTCACCATCAACAACAACCGCTACCACGCGTACAAGATGGACGCCGTCAAGGCCGTGGGCGATGCGAAAGTCACCCTCGAAGCCATCGCAGGGAAGCTCCGCGAAAAGAACTATGTCTCCGCCTACACCACGGAGATCACGGACGCCAAGGCCAAGTGGGATAAGGAGATGGAGCGCCTTGGCAGCATCGTCTACACGGGCGATGACTTCGAACCCGAATGCAAGAACCGCGATCCGCGCACGCTGCCCGAGTTCAATAAGATGACCGGCGCCACGCTGACGCAGACCGCCGCCATCGCTGCCATCAACCGCACCATCGATCCGTCCGCCACCATCATCACCGCCGGCGGATCGCTGCCGAGCTGCCTGCAGCGCATGTGGAAGACCGACAAGTTCTGCGGGTACCACGCCGAGTACGGGTACTCCTGCATGGGCTACGAAGTGGCCGCCGCGCTGGGCGTCAAGATGGCCGAGCCGGAGCACGAAGTCTACACCCTCGTGGGCGATTCGTCCTTCCTGATGATGCACTCCGAGATCATGACCGCCCGCCAGGAGCGCCGCAAGATCAACGTGCTGGTGTTCGACAACTGCGGGTTCGGCTGCATCAACAACCTCGAGATGAACAACGGCATCGGGTCGCTGGCCACTGAGTTCCGCTACACCGACGGCCAGAAGCCCACCGGCGATCTGATCCCTGTCAGCTACGCGCTGGTCGGCCAGGGGTACGGCATGAAGACCTACACCTGCCGCACCGTCGAAGAACTGGTGGAAGCCCTCGAAGACTCCAAGAAGCAGGAAAGCTCCTGCCTGTTCGACCTGAAGGTCCTGCCCAAGACCATGACCGAAGGGTACGAAGCCTGGTGGAACATCGGCATCGCCACCACCTCCGAGAAGGAGAGCGTGCGCAAGGCCTGCGAAGACGTCATGGAGCACCGCGACGCCGCCAGGAGGTACTGATATGAAATTGTTCGGCTATCCCGAGTTTGACGAGCACGGCGTGCGCACCCTCTGCACGTACGACAACGAGTACAGCCACATGCTGATGGACATCCGCATCCACAAGGTGGCGCCGGGCGAGAAGAAGACCTTCTGCCGCGAGGGGGAGGAGATCGCCGTGTTGCTCTTAAAGGGCCATGTGACGCTTGGCTGCGGGGATGAGGCGGTCGATGCCTCCCGCGCCGACGTCTTCACCGAGGGCCCGTACGCGGCTCACGTGTGCACGGGCGATGAGATCGCGGTGTTCGGCATCGAGCCGTCCGAAGTGCTGGTGCAGTGCACGCACAACGACACCACCTTCCCGCCGCGCATCTACCGGCCGGAGGACGCGCCGTGGATCTACTCCGGCGCCAAGGGGAAGTTCGGCAACACCGCCAACCGCCAGGTGAACACCATCTTTGACTACGAGCACGAGCCGTGGTCCAACATGGTGCTGGGCGAGGTGTTAAACGACCGCGGCAACTGGTCCGGGTACCTGCCGCACCGCCATCCGCAGCCGGAGTGCTACTACTTCCTGTTTGACCGGCCCGAAGGCTTCGGCGCCAGCTTTGTGGGCGACCATGTGTACAAGTCCACCGACGGCAGCTTCTCCGCCATTCCGGGCGGCGAGCTTCACCCGCAGTCTGCGGCGCCGGGGTTCCTGATGTACACCTGCTGGATGATCCGCCACCTGCCGGGCAAGCCCTGGCTGCAGACGGACCGCTGCGAGGATGAGCGGTACGAGTGGATGCACACAGCGGAATTTGATAACAAACCCGCCTTCCATGAAGGCAGAGTTTTCTGCAAATAACAAAAAGGAGAACCAACTATGGTCACAGTAGGCATTATCGGCGCCGGCCGCATCGGCAAGGTGCACATCACCAGCATCAGCACCCGCGTGAAGAACGCCGTCATCAAGACGGTCGCGGATCCGTTCATGACGGACGAGACCGCCGCGTGGGCCAAGTCCATGGGCGTGCAGCACACCACCAAGGACTACAAGGAGATCATCAATGACCCGGAGATCGACGCTGTTCTGATCTGCTCGTCCACCGACACGCACTCGCCCATCTCTATCGAGGCCATCAAGGCCGGCAAGCACGTGTTCTGCGAGAAGCCCATCGACCACGATGTGGACCGCATCAAGGAAGTCATCGCCGCCCTCGAAGGCACCAACCTCAAGTACATGGTCGGCTTCAACCGCCGTTTTGACCACAACTTCGCGGCCGTGAAGGCTGCCGTCGACGCCGGAAAGGTGGGCGATGTGGAGATCATCAAGATCACCTCCCGCGATCCGGAGCCGCCGTCACCGGCGTACGTCAAAGTCTCCGGCGGCATGTTCCTGGACATGACCATCCATGATTTTGACATGGTCCGCTTCCTGGCCGGCTGCGATGCCGAGGAAGTGTACGTGCAGGCCGCCAACCTCGTTGACCCCGCCATCGGCGAAGCCGGTGACGTGGACACCGCCGTCATCACCCTGAAGATGAAGAACGGCGCCATCGCCGTCATCGACAACTGCCGCCGTGCGGCCTATGGGTATGACCAGCGCGCCGAGGTGTTCGGCTCCCTGGGCATGGCCGCCGCCGAGAACGACTCCGCCTCCAACGTCCGCGTCTCCAATGCCGAGGGCGTGACGGGTGAGAAGCCGCTGTTCTTCTT
>CAMJGH010000024.1 GCA_946405185.1 uncultured Lachnospiraceae bacterium | reverse complement strand
ATCGTTCAGGCGTTTTCCCATGTTCAGAGTCCTTTCTCTGCTTTTCTGTATAATACTATACGTTTCGCATGAAATAAAAAAATGCCCCTATTTTACGCATTCGATGGGTTGAATTTTACTTTTGCGGAAAATATAATGGATTCATCTCAGAAGAACCAGAAGCAGATATACTGACGAACGGAGGACTGCCTTGGCAAACTATGATCACCTCATCCGGGAATTATCCCGGTTGGATCCCTATGAGAAAGCAGGATTGGATTCCTTCCGTCGGACAGGAGCCATGCTTCGGCACGGTCAGTATTTGTACCTGACAATGCACGGAACGAGCCGTCATACCCTGGGGACTATCAATGATCCGCCTGCGCTTCGGGAACAAGGCCAGATCGTAGCCTCCTTTCATGAGAGATACGGAAACACCGGCCTGACGGAGGAGGACTTCATGCCGTCTGACATGAATGTTGCCGTAGAAAAACTGCTTCGTTATATCGAGATACCCACCCACTCACATGAATTCATTGAATGCGCTTATGTGCTTCGGGGAAGCTGCATCCACCGCGTCGGGGAAAACGAAGTGATCCAGCAGGAAGGGAGCTTTATCCTTATCCCGGTTCCGACCAGACACCAGCTCATTGCCGTCGGCGACTCACTGTGTCTTACCATGAAGATCAGGCTCAGTCACTTCATAAAGATGAGTATCCCGCATCTTCCCTCCATGGTCTATCCGATCAGTTTTCAATGCGGGAAGGACCCTGCCGCCGAAAGTATGCTGCTCTTTCTGTACGAGCAGCAAAGTCTTGCGCTGCCTTATCAGAAAGAGCTCATGGAATCGACTGCAGCGAGTCTCATCACCTATATTCTTCAGCGATATATGGACACGATGCAGCCGCTCTACAGTATTGCTCTCAGGGATCAGCGGATCCTTGACATGGTCAACTATATGTACAATCACTACCGCACCGTTACGCTCCATGATCTGGCTGTGGAATTCCATTACAATGAATCCTATTTGAGCCGCATGTTTCAGGAGCAGGCCGGTCGGTCCTTCTCGGAAACCGTCAAGGATTTTAAGCTCCGAAAAGCAGCAGAACTGCTGAAAACAAGAAAGTGGAAACTCGACCATATCTGCGAAGAGATCGGCTATAAAGATACCCGTCAGTTTATCCGCAGTTTTAAAGAGGTGTACGGGATCACGCCGGACAGATTCCGGAGGAGTGCTCAAATCGAAGCATAAAGAAAGGGAGCAGACCACGCTGAATATGATCTGCTCCCTCTTTATATGGTTTTATTCTTATTGGGAAAGATCTGATTTATGATGCGTTTTGAAATTTTGCTTACGCATAACGCCAGAGGATAAGTTAGCACGAAAACTGCCAGTACCATAAGAGATCCGATGGGCAGATACAGGCTCATGGGGTATTGCTTATAAAACATGACATAGATATTTGTATCAGCAATATAAGACAAGAGATAGATTTCCAGGACTATCCCCGAAAAATGTGCTGCTGTTTTTCGAACGTTTTCCTTTTTGGTGTTAATGCTATAAAGAAGGAGGAAACACGTCGTCGTCATCATACCCTCAATCAATCCATTGTATCCTGTGCTGAAACCTTTATAATAATTTGCCGCCTCACTGCGTGTCGATATATTAGCCCAAGCCAAAATGGCTGCAGTTATCAGTATAAAAAGAACACAGATCCATTTTGGGACCTTCGGTTTGTAAGTCCTGATATAGCAGCCGATATTATAATAGGTCGCATAGTAGATCGATTGGAAATATGCCGGTATCAAATTCCCGAGAGATGTGTCATTGACAGTAGCAGGCAGAAATGTCAGTGCTGCAAAGGTTAGGACAACTGCGAGATGTTCTTTTCTGCTCGTGCAGGCGCTCCAAAGAAGGTTCAGCAGTGGGCTGAGCAGAAAAAGTCCGATATACATGCCGACATACCAACTGTAATTGGCTAAGTCAAACCTGAGGATCTGTAGGATCCATTCTCCTAAACTTGCATGCTGATCCTGGAAAAAGATCTTATACGGCAAATGGATCAATGAAATGAACAGGTAACTTAATAGAATTGGCAGAAGCGACCGATAATAATGGACATCCCACTTTTTGCCGCATTTCAGATACCCGGTCAAAATCATGAACAGCGGTACACAGCACATAAGGATCGGCCGAAACATGACTGCAACAAAGCCCGAAAAATCAGTGATCTCCGTATAATAAAACCCGTTTCTCAGGTAAAAATGCAGCCAAAGCACCATAAACAAGGCTGTGATCCTAACGACATCAGCTCCGAAATCCCTCGTATTGTTTTTGTTAATTGGTGTAGTCTGTTTAAACATATTGAATCCCCCTGCAAATAAATTACAGGGGGATTCAGTCAAAAAAGCCGATCTGATTCTTACAAAATACTTTCAGTTTTCTGTTTTACCATCTGATAGTTTATCAGGTAAGCATACGATGGCGCTGAACTGATCACCGTCGATCTCAATTTCAAAACTACCTCCGACGGATTCTGTATATGTCTGCGCTATCGCAAGCCCGATACCGCTGCCTTGTGTGGATCTTGCTTTATCACCCCTGACAAATCTCTGTATGATTTCCTCAGGAGTAAAGTCCATTTCATAAGAGGCTATATTCACAATACGAACACGGATTTGTTTTTCATCTTTATCCAGATATACATAGATCCGAGAGCCGTGCAGTGCATATTTGCAGGCGTTCTCCAATAGGTTAGCAAAGACCTGGTGCATACGGCCTCCGTCAGTCACGATCCGGAGCTTTTCAAATGAGTACTGCCTCTTTACGACCAGATCTGCCGCATCCAGTTCATCCTGCAGTAAACCAATAGTCTGTTCCAGAAGACTGACCAGATCAAGCTCTTTCATCACAGGATCGATTACTCCGCTGGATACCTTTGTCAATTCAAAGAGGTCTTCAACCAGGCTTTTCATATAACCCGCTTTGCGGTTCAGCTGTTCCAGTGATTCTGTTCCCTTTTCTGAAATACATTCATTCTGTAACAATTCTCCATAACCAATAATAGCGGTTAATGGCGTTCGCAGGTCATGAGATACATTTGTGATCAAATCGACTTTGAAACGTTCACTGGCAACAGCGTCCTGAATCGCTTTTGCATGTTCCTGCTGCATCTGCAGCAGTTTTGTCTCCATATCAGCATACAATCCATCGCCGATCTCTATGGGCATGCCTGCCTGAAAGCGTTCGAGCTGAGCGGAGAAATGACGAAGATCCCGCCCATAAGCAAGTTGTGTAAGCAGATAGGCAATACGGATACTGATCAGCCAGGATAAGCGGAATCTGTGTTTTGCCCATCCCACCAATTCTCTCAATGAAATAAACAGAACAAAAATAAAGAGCGAAAGACCTATGACATAATTCCAGTCATAGAGCTTGAAAACAATCGTCAGACCAACCAGAATCATGACCCCGTCAGGTCCGATCAGAGGTTCTTCCTGCTGCAAAAGAATTAATACTGTTATAAATGCCCCACAACCAATCAAGAAACTGATAATACCAAGAATACGGATGAAAGGATCATATTGAGTGGTGTTGATATTTGATTCATTTGTTTTGTTCTCTTCGTATGCAGCAGAGTTGAAGCTCTCTGACGGTTCTGTATCTGAAGAATGTGATATATCATTTGTGCTTGCCCGGGCACTTGTTTCATTTTCCCAAACTGCTATAGTTGCTGTCTCTTCGACAGTATCCGTTTCCTTCATCAAGCGTTGACCGCGCATCACTCTCAATCCGCCTGCAATCAGAACGGCGGCCACAGCCATGATAAGCCATGCGTAAATGTTTTTCTTACTCGAAGACATAGCCTATTCCCCAAACCACTTTAAGATGCTCCGGTTTCTTTGGATTAATCTCGAATTTCTCCCGTATCCGCCGAATATGTACCATTACGGTATTTTCTACGGAAAAGCTTTCACAGTCCCAGACACGGCTGTATATATCCTCAGCGGAATAGACTCTCCCCGGGTTGGACATAAGTACATTCAGTATACCGTACTCTGTTGCCGTCAAATGGACGTATTCGCCTCGTACCAGCAGTTGTTTCTTTAATCTGTCCAGCACAATATCCCCGACCCTGATCATATCATCAGATACAGATTCCCGGATGGATCCCAATTTGTCATATCTGCGCAGCAGCGCTTTCACTCTGGCAAGCAGTTCCTGCTTATAAAACGGCTTAACCAGGTAATCATCGGCGCCGACTTCCAGCCCCAGGACACGGTCGCTACCTTCTGCTTTGGCTGAAAGCATGAGTATCGGTACATTATTATCTTCTCTGATTTTCATAGTTGCCATTAGCCCGTTGGTTCCTGGCATCATGATGTCCATGATAACCAGGTCGGGGTGAACGGACGTTACAAGCGCGCATGCAGCTTCTCCGTCGCCGGCTGATACTACCCGGTAGCCCGTTTGCTCCAAATCTGTCCGAATGATATTCACAATATTCGGGTCATCATCCACAACCAACACCGTATATGTTTCAGCCGTGTCCGTAGGAATTCCCATTACTACACCTCGTCATTCTTGTAATTCACTATAACTGCTTTAGCAGCTATTTGTTTTTATTCATCATCGGTTCTTTTTGCATCACTGGGAATCAGCCACAAATTTCACTTATCATTTTATAGGCCTTTAATGCTTCTTCTATGGCTTTTATCTTATCTTCCGGACATCCCGGTTGCCGGGGATCCGGCGATTTCGGCTTATTATAGTTCTCACGCTCTATGATCCCGTGCTTCCGTTTGACCTGGGCGATATTCAGATGTGTAACATGGAATCCGTATTTCTCTTGAACCCAGTCCTGGATCTGTTCGTATGTAGCCCCTTGCTGAAACCTGGACATGTCCATGTCTTCGAGAGAGAATTCAACTCTGACTTTCTCGCTCGATATATTTCCCTTGGAAAGTTGGACAACCGTCTCCACCCCCGTGGTCATGGGGAACATGTCCACCGGCTGCACGGACGTTACTTCATACCCGCCGGCGGTCAGGATCTTCAGGTCTCTGGCCAGCGTGGCGGAGTCGCAGCTGACGTAGACGATGCGTGCCGGCGCCATGGCCAGCATGCAGGACAGCAGCTTTTCATCGCACCCTTTGCGCGGCGGGTCCACCACCATGACATCCGCCGCCCGCTCACCCGGTGTCAGGCGGCCTTCGGCGCACTCCTTCTCGTACCAGGCCGGAACCACTTCCTCGGCCTTGCCGCAGAAGAACGCCGCATTTTCCAGGCCGTTGCGGCGGGCGTTTTCCTTCGCGTTCTCCACGGCGTCCGGAACGATCTCGACGCCGTACACGCGCTTCGCCTGCTGCGCCAGGAACAGCGAGATGGAACCGGTGCCGCAGTACAGATCCCAGACCGTCTCTTCGCCCGTCAGGCCGGCCAAACGGAGGGCCTCCCCGTAGAGGACTTCCGTCTGCGCGGGGTTCACCTGGAAGAATGACGCCGGCGAGATCTCAAAGCGCAGGTCCCCGATGGTCTCCGTGAGGGTCCCCTTGCCGGAGAGCATGACGGTCTCCCGGCCCAGGATCACGTTGGTGTGCTCGGTGTTGATGTTGAGGGATAACCCCGTAAAGCCGGGGAGCTTCTCCAGCCGCTCTGCAAGCGCCTCCGCGTGCGGCACCTTCCGCCCGTTGACCACCAGGCACGCCAGCCACTCGCCCGTTCCTTTGCCTTCGCGCAGCAGGATGTGGCGGATGAGGCCTTTGCCGGTTTCTTCATCGTAGGCCGTCAGGCCGTACTGCTCCATCCAGGCCAGCACCTCGCGGGCGGCCGCGTTCATCTTTTCGGAGGCCAGCAGGCACTCCGTGTGCGGCACCACGCGGTGCGAGTGCGGGGCGTAAAACCCCACGCAGAGCTTCCCCTCCCGGTCATACCCCACCGGCAGCTGGGTCTTCGCGCGGGCGCGCCAGGGGTCTTTCATGCCAAGCACCGGCTTGACGGCGATGGGCGGATGCCCATCCGCGCCCTCCGGCACCGCATCCACGCCCTCCCGGTACGCCGGCAGGCCGCCGATGCGGGCCAGATTCCGGGTGACCAGTTCCTGCTTGAAGCGCAGCTGGGCCGCGTAAGAGAGGCTCTGCAGCTGGCAGCCGCCGCACTTCCCCGCCAACGCGCAGGCAGGCTTTACCCGGTCCGGGGAAGGGGTGAGCACCTGCGTGAGCCTCGCGTACCCATAGGTCTTTTTCATCTTCATGACGGAGGCGTTGATGACATCCCCCGGCACCGCTCCCCGTACAAAGAGAGCGCAGCCGCCGCTGCGCCCTACGCCCTCTCCGTCCGTGGTCAGATCGGTGATGGAAAGCTCCACCGTATCGTTCTTGTTCATGAAACACCCTTTCAGAAGCCGTTACGCCTGCGGTGACGTCCGGCGGATGTTGGCATCCAGGAACTTCTGGAAGCCCTGCCACTCCAGGCCCTCCGCCTGCGCCAGGGCTTCGGTCATGACCTCCAGCTTGGCATCGGTGTTGTCCGCCATGGACAGCGCCAGCGCCTCCATGAGTTCCGGCTTCTTGGGGGAGCCGAACTCCAGCTCGCCGTGGTGCGCCAGGATGCAGTGCCCCAGCTCGGAAGCCAGCCGCTCCGGGAAATCCGGGATCTGGTGGATGCGCTCCATGACCATCTGGTAGCCGATCACGATGTGCCCCAGCAGCTGCCCGTCGTCCGTGTAGTCGTTGGACGGGAAGTCCGAGAGTTCCTTCACCTTGCCGATGTCGTGGAAGAGCGCCGCCGTCAGCAGCAGGTCTTTGTTGAGCACCGGGTACTGCTGGCAGTAGAAGTAGCAAAGCCGCATGACGCCCAGCGTGTGCTGCAGCAGCCCGCCGATGAACCCGTGATGCACGCTCTTGGCCGCCGAGTGCGTTTTGAACTGACCGATAAAGGCGGCATCGTCCACAAAGTAGGACTTGATGAGCGCGCGCAGCTTCTCGTTCTTCACCTTGCCGGCCAGCTCCAGCAGGTCTTTGTACATCTTCTCGGTGTCAAACGGCGAGACCGGGCAGTAATCCCCCGGATCGTACTCGCCTTCGTGCGCGCGGCGGATGCGCCGGATGTTCAGCTGCATGGACTTGTTGTACAGCAGCACCTCGCAGTCGCACTGGATGAAATCCCCCGCCTCGAAATGCTCGATGCTGTTGGTCAGGTCCCACACCTTGCCGTCGATGGTGCCGGTCTTGTCCTGAAGCACCAGATTGTAATAGTTCTTTCCGTTTTTCGTGGTGGCAAGCGCCTTGCTCTTGCACAGGAAGATCTGCGAGATGCGCTTCCCTTCGGTCAGATCCGCAATATACTGCAAATCAAACTCCCCCTTGTCTTTCTTACTGTAACGTGGCCTCTGCGGTCACTTCTTCGTAGCCTTCCCGGCTCCACCGCATCAGCGTGAAGGTCTTGACGGTGCCCGGCGCCTCGCGCGAGAGCAGCCGCATCAGATCCCGCATGGCGGTCAGCGGCACGCCGTCCGCCGCCGTGAGGATATCGCCGGCCATGATGCCGGCTTCCTCCGCAGAGCTGCCCGGCCGCACGGAATTCACGTAGAGGCCGGCCGGCACGCCGTTTTCTTTCTGTACCGTTTCCGGAACGGCTTCGGCAAAGATGCCGAGCCTTGCCGGTATGCGGCCCGCCGCCAGGTCCGCGGTGACTTCCGCGTAGCCCCAGACGCCGACGGCCGTCATCATGTTTTCATACCCCTTCACGGAGAGGTCCTTCACCCAGCCGATCACGGTCCCTTCGCGCGTGAGCAGCACGCCCGAACCGGTCCCCCGCGGGATGTCCGTGCACAGCACCGGCAGGTTCATATCCTCCTGAGAGGTGTCCACGCCGCTCCAGGAGATCAGGCCGCGCGCGCAGGCACCGCTCTGCCCGTACGGCGCGCCCAGGCACCAGACCGTATCGCCGGGCGCCACGGACTGCGCCGACCCCAGCACGGCCGGCTTCAGCGTATCGGCCAGTTTGGCCGTATCCGTTTCCACCTGCAGCATGGCCAGGCCCGTCAGCGGGTCCGACGCCAGCCAGGTGACCGCATCAAACGCGTGGTTTCCCAGCCGGATGGTGACGGTTGAAGAAGGATCCACATCCTGGCGGTTGAGCAGCACCGTGAAGGCGTTCTCTTTGACGCCCACGACGATGCCCCACGACTCCACTGACAGATGCGTGGTGTTCTGCATCCAGTCCGTCTGCTCGATGGTGCTCACCACCGTGACCAGAAAACTCTGGGCGACCGTGCGGGCATCCGCCGCCTCCCCTGCCGGCCCATCGGACGGATCGGTGGGTGAGAGCGCCGCCAGGCGGCTCTCGGCTTCCTGCAGACGGCGGTCCAGTGCATCCAGGGCGTAGGCGAACGCATCGTTCGGCCCCTCCGCCGCCTGGGTGGAGGAAGGTTCACTTTCCGTGACGGACGGCTCCGTGGGTTCAGTGGGTTCTGCCGTCTCTTCCGCGGAAGAAGACACCACGCCCTCCGTGGAAGCCTCCGGCGTCTCACTGGCCTCCGTGGTATGCCGGGCGGCCCAGGCAGCCGGCCCCGGCAGCGTCCGCAGCAGCCAGAACACGCCGCCGGCGGAGGCGCCGGCCAGCACGGCCAGCAGCACAAAGAATGCCGCGCGGCGGGCGGCGCGGCGCTTCTGCGGGCGCACCACCTCGCGGATCAGATCGGATTCCCGGTTATCGTTTGAAGACGGTCCTGCCATACAAATGCCTCCCAGACAGACAGCACATGCGTTTCCGGTTGCCTCAAAACAGAAACAGTTTACCATGAAAGCGGGCTCTTGAAAAGAGAGATACCTCCATTGCCTTCTTGAAAGCGCTTACGGAGGGGAAAAGTCTTGCCAGTCTGCTTCCTTTTGACTATGATAATGAAGAGAAATGCCCTCCTCCGGCCCGATCCGGAGGGCGGCCGCTGTGGGAGAATGCGATGAACGAACGGTCACTGCGTGTACTGGAATTTGACAAGATCCGCGGGATGCTGGCGGACTATGCCGGGACGCCGGCCGGCAAGAGCCGGTGCCTGGCGCTTTTGCCGTACACGGAAGCGGACGCCATCCGTCAGGCCCAGAAGGAGACCACCGATGCCGTCGCCCGCCTGTTCGCGAAGGGCAGTCTCTCGTTTTCCGGCACGTATGACCTGACCGCCTCCTGCAAGCGCCTGGAGGTGGGTGCGTCGCTCTCCGCCGCGGAGCTCTTAACCGTCGCCAAAGTCCTGAACGCCGCCGCGCGCGCCAAAGCCTACGGCGAGCGGGACCTCCCCGAGGAGGAGTGGGATTCGCTGGATCCCCTGTTTGCGGGCCTGGTGCCCATGGTCACCGTCTGCCGGGAGATCGACCGGTGCATCCTCTCCGAAGAAGAGATCGCCGACGATGCCAGCCCGGGGCTGCGCCGCGTGCGCCGCAGCATGACACGCGTGCAGGAGCAGATCCGCAGCCACCTGCATGAGATCGTCAACCGCCAGCGCACCCTCCTGCAGGATGCCGTCATCACCACGCGCGACGGCCGCTACTGCATCCCCGTAAAGCTCGAGCACCGCTCCGAGGTGCCGGGCCTCGTGCACGATACGTCCTCGTCCGGCTCCACCGTGTTCGTGGAGCCCGCCGCCGTCGTCAAGTTCAACAACGACCTGCGGGAACTCGAGATCGAAGAAAAGAAAGAGATCGAGGCCGTGCTGGCCTCCCTCTCCTCGCTCTGCGCCGAACACACCGATGACCTGCAGGAAAACGTCCGCATCCTGACCGAGCTGGATTTCATCTTCGCCAAGGGACGGTTTTCCCGGGCGCTCTCGGGCAGCGCGCCCGTCTATGACGGCGGGCGGGTCATCCTCATCAAGAAAGGCCGCCACCCGCTGCTGCCGAAGGACACCGTGGTGCCCATGGACCTGACCTTCGGGGACCCGGAGCGGCAGCTCATCATCACCGGTCCGAACACCGGCGGCAAGACCGTCACCTTAAAGACCGTCGGGCTCTTCTGCCTGATGGGCCAGGCGGGCCTGCACCTGCCGGCCTGGGAAGGCAGCCGCCTGCCCGTCTTCACCGATGTCTTCGCGGACATCGGCGACGAGCAGTCCATCGAGCAGAGCCTGTCCACCTTCTCGTCGCACATGGTCAACATCGTCTCCATCCTGGACACCTGCGATCCGTCCTCGCTGGTGCTCTTCGACGAGCTGGGCGCCGGCACGGACCCCACCGAGGGTGCGGCGCTGGCGGTCTCCATCCTCTCCTTCCTGAAGCGGATGGACGTCTGCACCATGGCCACCACGCACTACTCCGAGCTGAAGGAGTACGCGCTGACCACGCCGGGCGTGGAAAACGCCTCCTGCGAGTTTGACGTGGCCACGCTCCGCCCCACCTACCGGCTGCTCATCGGCATTCCCGGCAAGAGCAACGCCTTTGCCATCAGCAAGCGCCTGGGCCTGCCGGACTTTCTCATTGACGATGCCAAAGCCCGCCTGGACTCCGAGGACGTCCGCTTTGAGGATCTGGTGGCCGGCCTCGAGGATGAGCGCAAGCAACTGATGGACGACCGCGAGAGCGCCAAAGAGGCGCGCCGCAAGGCCGAAGCCTTCCGCAGCCAGTACGAATCGCTGATCGCCAAGTTTGAGAAGCGCAAGGAAAAGATGCTGGCCGATGCCTCCGAGGAGGCCCGCAAGGTGCTCCAGGACGCCAAGGACTACGCGGACGATACCATCCGCCGCATCAACAAACAGGCTTCCGGCGGCGTCAACATGCGGGAACTGGAGAACGAGCGCGCGCTGCTGCGCGAGGCGCTCTCGGACCTGCCGGCGCCGGAGCTGGCCAAAGCGCCGGAGAAAAAGCCTGCCAAAAAAGGTGAGAAGCAGAAGCCCCTGGCCGTGGGCGACACGGTGTTCGTCAACACCCTGGGCCTGAAGGGCACCGTCACCAGCCTTCCCAACGCCCGCGGGCAGCTGACCGTGCAGATGGGGATGCTGTCCTCCACGGTGAACATCAAGGACATCGCCCCGGCCGAAGAAGACGTGCCCGAGGAGCCCGTCCGCAAGACGGCCAGCCAGGCTTCCACCATCGGCATGGGCAAGGCAGCCGCCGTCTCGCCGGAGATCAACCTCATCGGCATGACGGTGGACGAAGCACTGCCGGAACTGGAAAAATATCTGGATGACGCCTATCTGGCCCATCTCCCTTCGGTGCGCGTGGTCCACGGCCGCGGCACCGGCGCCCTGCGCAAGGCCGTGCAGCAGAAACTCCGCAAGCTCTCCTACGTCAAGAGCTACCGCGGCGGCGAGTACGGCGAGGGGGATTCGGGGGTGACCATCGTCACCTTCAAGTAAGCCATCCGGAAAGGAATCATCATGGCGGAAAAACAGAAGATCATGATCGTCGATGACGACGAAAACATCGCCGAGCTCATCTCGCTCTATCTGATCAAGGAGTGCTTTGAGACGCAGATCGTGCACGACGGGGAGGCAGCCCTCTCGCTCTTCCCGCACTTCGAGCCGGATCTGATCCTGCTGGATCTGATGCTGCCGGGCATCGACGGCTACATGGTCTGCCGCGAGATCAGGCGCACTTCCCAGACGCCCATCATCATGCTCTCCGCCAAAGGCGAGGTGTTCGACAAGGTGCTGGGGCTGGAGCTGGGCGCGGACGACTACATCATCAAGCCGTTTGATGCCAAGGAGCTGGTGGCGCGCGTCAAGGCCGTGCTGCGCCGCACCTCCCCGCAGCGGCCGGACGATGCCAAGGGCGACCGCGAGGCCGTTCAGGTGGTCCGCTATCCGGATCTGATCATCAACCTCACCAACTACTCGGTCACCTACTTCGGGGAGTCGGTGGACCTCCCGCCCAAGGAGCTGGAGCTTCTCTACTTCCTGGCCTCCTCCCCCAACCAGGTGTTCACGCGCGAACAGCTGCTGGATCACATCTGGGGGTATTCGTACAGCGGCGATACGCGCACCGTGGACGTGCACATCAAGCGCCTGCGCGAAAAGTTCAAGGATCACCCGGACTGGGAACTCTCCACGGTCTGGGGCGTCGGCTACAAATTCCGCACCCGTTAACGAAAAGCAGGAAGGCAGCGCATGAAAAACCACCGGACGCTTCTGATCAAGTTCATACTGGGGTATGCCGCCGCGGGGCTGCTGGCGTTCGTGTTTGCCGTGTTCGGCGCCGAACGCCTCTCCTCCTCCTACCTCCTGGACAAAGAAGCGGACCGGCTGCTGGACCACGCCCGGCGCCTGCGCGTCTCGTACGAGAGCGGCTTTGCCGATGAGGAAGAGCGCCTCGCCTACATCGCCTCCTACGCCTCCGGCATGGAGTGCACCGTCTGGATCACCGATGCCCGCGGCACCATCTTTGCGGATTCTGCCTGGAACGGCGTGCCGCACGAGCCGGTGCCCACGTCTTTCTCCCCGGTGGATTTCGGGCGCAACAGCTGGCAGACGGGCGATTTCTTCGGCTCGTTTGAAAAGGAGATGCTCTCGGTCTACGTGCCGCTCACCTCACAGTACCGGACGGTCGGCTATATCATCATCCACGAGCCGGTCTCCTCGCTGCGGGAGGACACGGACCACGCCGTCAGCCTCACGTTCATGGCCACGGCTATCGCCTTCGTGCTGACCGGCATCATCCTCTTCCTGATCTTTCTGTTCCACGTCACCCAGCCCATGAAGAAGGTGACCACCGCGGTGAACGAGTACGCCCGCGGCAACCTGAGCTATAAGGCGGACGTGCGCAGTCACGACGAGTTCCGCATCCTCGCGGAAGCCCTGAACGACATGTCCTCCCGCCTGGCGCAGACCGGCGAGGACCAGCGCAAGTTCATCGCCAACGTCTCCCACGATTTCCGCTCGCCGCTCACCTCCATCAAGGGGTATCTGGAGGCCATCCTCGACGGCACCATCCCGCCGGAGATGCAGCAGCGGTATCTGTCCATCGTGCTGGACGAGACCGGGCGCCTGACCAAGCTCACCTCCAACATGCTGGAGCTCAACAACTTCTCCGGCGGCACCTACCTCACCTACACGGATTTCGACATCAACGCGCAGATCCGCGCGGCCATGGCCTCCGCCGAAGGCCAGGCACGCGGCAAGGACATCTCCTTCGAGCTGGTCACCTCCAAGAAGGAACTCTTCGTCACGGCGGACCAGACGCGCATCAGCCAGGTGCTCTACAACCTGATCGACAACGCCATCAAGTTCAGCCACCAGGGCGGCCGCATCACGGTGGAAACCTCCGCCAACCACGGCCTGGCCTTCATCTCGGTCAAGGACGAAGGCATCGGCATTTCCTCCGCCGACCAGACGCGCATCTTCGAGCGCTTCTACAAGACCGACGCCTCCCGCGGCAAGGACAAAAAAGGGACAGGCCTGGGCCTGTCCATCGTCAAGGAAGCGGTGGAAGCGCACGGCTCCACCATCGATGTGATCAGCACCGAGGGCGTCGGCACCGAGTTCATCTTCCGGCTGAAACTGGCCGAACGGGAGCTGGAAGGATTCCTGTGATCATATAGCAGCATGAAAAAAGGACCGCACACCGCGGTCTTTTTTTGCCTGCCCGTAGACCAAATGGGACGTAGCAAACTGGTAATCAAAAAACATTACCAGTTTGCTACGTCCCATTTGGTCACTCTGTTGGTCACTCTGTTACTTTACAAACTTCCGGTAGGCCCACACCACCACGCACGCGCCGATGATCGACAGGATGATGCCGGTGACCCAGCCTCCTCCGATGCCCAGCAGGTTGCCGATGAGGCCGCCCACAAAGCCGCCTGCCACGCCCAGGATCACGTTCAGCAGAAAGCTGTCCGTGGGCCCGTTCATGAGTTTGTTGGCCACATATCCGCAGAAGCCGCCGATGATGATCTCAAAAAGCAGTTTGATCAGCATAACCGAATCCTCCTTCCGGGAGCCGTCCGGCCCCCTTCTGAAGAAACAGTAGCACCATTCCGCACTTTTTGCAATACGTTATACTTTCTTGCTCATCCACTTTCCGGACCGGTACCGCAGGAAACCCAGCGTGAACCGGCAGACCTGATCGGCGATAATGCCGATCCACACGCCGTGCAGCCCGAAGTGCAGCACGTAGACGCACAGCATGGCGACCGCCGTCCGCACCACGGTCACGGAGAAGATGCCGATGGCGGCGGCCACGAACACATCGCCCGCGCCGTGCAGCGTCCCCATGAAGACTACCTGCGGCACCTGGAAGAGCACCACCACGACCATCATCTGCATGACGGTCACGCCGATGCTGACCAGTTCCGGATCGTCAAAGAACCACCCGTAGATGAGCTTCCCGAAGATCAGGAAGAACGCGGAGAGCGCCGCCGCGATGACGAGCCCGCAGCGGAAGCAGATGCCCGCGTACCGCTTGGCCTTGGCCGGGTCCCCCTCGCCGAGGCTGCGCCCGATCAGCGCCACGGCCGCTGCCTGCAGGCCGTCTCCGAACGAAAAGTTCAGGCCCAGCAGGTTCATGCCTACCTGATGCACGGCCATGGGTCTTGTGCCCAGATTGGCGGCGATCATGGTGGAAGCCATGAAGCCCACGCGGATGAGCAGCTGCTCCGCAAACACCGAAGACGCCAGCCGCACCACCGACTTCATGGGCGCAAACGACAGTTTCAGGCGCTTTTCCTTCCACAGCGGAATGCTTAAGAACGTCCCCTTTTTGAACAGCGACACAAAGCACATCACGCAGGCCACCACCGTGCCGGCCACCGTGGCGATGGCCGCGCCGCGGATGCCCAGCGCCGGGAAGCCGAAATGCCCGCCGATCAGCAGGTAGTTGCCCACGATGTTGACCGCCGACGACGTCACGTTGGTGCGCATGGCGATCTTCGTGTTGCCCGAGCCGCGCTGCGCCGCGTTGATGACCATAGACAGCGTGTTGAAGATCATGCAGCCCATGATGATGCGGTAATAGAGGGTGGCATCGTCCACCGTGTCCGCCTGCGCGCCCACAAAGAGCATGAGGGGCTTTGCCACACCGATGCACAGAGCGCCCATGAGAATGGACAGCCCGGTGACCACCGCGATCAGCACCATGACCGTCCGGTTGGCCTCATCCTGCCGCCCCTCACCGCGGCGCCTGGCCACGATGGCCGAGGTAGCCACATTCATGGCGATGAACGGCGCCAGCATCAGGAACTTCGGCTGGTTGGTCAGGCCCACGGCCGCCACCGCCGTCTCGCCGAGCGACGAGACCATCATGGTGTCGATGAAGCCGGCCAGCGACACGAAAAAGCTTTCCGCGATGGCCGGCCACGCCAGCGACAGCACGGTGTACGCTTCACTCTTCCCCTTGGTTTCGGCTGCAGTCTGTGCCATACTCCCTGCTTTCCCAAAAAGAAAAGGAGCTGATCAAACAGCTCCTTTACCGTAACAGTGTCTGCTTACCGGGGTAAGTATGCCTTCAGTTCGTCCACCTTGTCAAGCCTTTCCCACGGGAAGTCGGCGTCCGACCGGCCAAAGTGGCCGTAGGAAGCGGTGGCTTCGTAGATGGGCCGGCGCAGGTCCAGCATCCTGATGATGCCGGCCGGACGCAGGTCAAAGTGCTTTCTCACGATGGCGGTCAGCTCGGCATCCGAAATGACGCCCGTGCCGTCCGTATCCACCATGACCGAGGTGGGGGTGGCCACGCCGATGGCGTAGGACACCTGGATCTCGCAGCGCTTGGCGAGGCCGGCGGCCACGATGTTCTTGGCCGCGTAGCGCACCGCGTAGGCTGCCGAGCGGTCCACCTTGGTGCAGTCCTTGCCGGAGAAGCACCCGCCGCCGTGACGGGCGTACCCGCCGTAGGTATCCACGATGATCTTGCGGCCGGTCAGGCCGGTATCGCCCATGGGCCCGCCGATGACAAAGCGGCCGGTGGGGTTGATGTAGATCTTGGTGTTCTCATCGATCATGCCGGCCGGGACCACGGCGTCGATGACTTCGCGCCGGATGGCCGCATGCAGGTCTTCCTGACTGATCTTCGGGTCATGCTGGGCGGACACCACGATGGCTTCAAGGCGCTCCGGCGTGCCGTCCTCACCGTATTCCACGGTGACCTGCGACTTGCCGTCCGGGCGCAGCCAGGAAAGCGTGCCGTCCTTGCGGACCTGGGCCAGGCGGCGGGTCAGCTTGTGGGCCAGCCAGATGGCGTACGGCATGTACTCTTCCGTCTCGTCCGTGGCATAGCCGAACATCATGCCCTGGTCACCGGCACCGGTCTCGGCGGCTTCGTCCGCCCCTCCGCGGGACTCGAGCGCCCGGTCCACGCCCATGGCGATGTCCGGCGACTGCTCGTTGATGGCCACCATCACGCCGCAGGTGCTGGCGTCAAAGCCGAATTTGGAGCGGGTGTAGCCGATGCGCGTCACGGTGTCGCGCACCACCTTCTGGATGTCCACGTAGGCCTGCGTGGTGACTTCACCCATGACCACCACCATGCCGGTGGTGGTGAAGGTCTCCACGGCCACACGGCTCATGGGATCCTGCTCGATCATGGCATCCAGGATGGCGTCCGAGATTTGGTCGCACATCTTGTCCGGATGGCCTTCGGTTACCGATTCCGAGGTAAAAAAGTGTCTTTCTTTCTCCATGTGTCCTTCCGTCAGGAGACTACCCGCAGGTTGAACTTGGCGGCTTCACGGTCTGTGCTCACCCGTTTGATGTCCGCTCCCAGTCCGGCGAGCTTCTCCACAAAAATTTCGTATCCGCGGTCGATGTAGTGGATCTCTTCCACGGTGGTGGTGCCTTCGGCGGCCAGACCTGCCAGCACCAGCGCGGCGCCTGCGCGCAGGTCCGGCGCCTTGACGGAGGCGCCCGTCAGCTTCTCCACGCCCCGGACAACCGCCACGCTGCCGCTCTCCACCTTGATCTGGGCGCCCATGCGCGCCAGCTCATCCACGTACTTGAAGCGGTTCTCAAAGATGCTCTCGCGGATCACGCTGGTGCCGCGGGCAATGGACAGCGTCGCGGTGATCTGCGGCTGCATGTCGGTCGGGAAGCCCGGATACGGCAGCGTCTTGACGTCCGTGTGCTCAAGGTACGGCTTGCCGACCACGCGCACCTGATCGTCAAACTCCGTCACCTCGCAGCCCATCTCACGCAGTTTGCTGGTGATGGACTCCAGGTGGCGCGGGATGACGTTGCGGACGATGATGTCCCCGCGGGTGATGGCCGCGCCGAACATGAACGTGCCGGCTTCGATCTGATCCGGAATGACGGAGTACTCACAGCCGTGGAGCTTCTGTACGCCGCGGATGCGGATGACATCCGTACCGGCGCCGCGGATATCCGCGCCCATGCGGTTCAAGAGGTTGGCCACATCGACCACGTGCGGCTCCTTGGCCACGTTTTCCAGGATGGTGCGGCCCTCCGCCATGGAGGCCGCCATCATGATGTTGATGGTGGCGCCCACCGAGACCATATCCAGATAGATATGGGCGCCGGTCAGCTTTTTGGCCCGGCAGATGACCATGCCGCCTTCAATATCCACCTGTGCGCCGAGGGCCCGGAAGCCCTTGATGTGCTGGTCGATGGGACGGGCGCCGATGTTGCACCCGCCGGGAAGGGCCACTTCCGCGTGGCGGAACCGCCCCAGAAGAGCGCCCAGCAGATAGTAGGAGGCACGCATCTTGCGCACGTAGGAATTGTCCACGATGAGGCTGCGGATGGTGGTGCCATCCACGGTGACGGTGTGCGGATCCGCCTTGGTCACCGTGCCGCCGATGCCCTCAATGGCAGACAAAAGGTTCCGGATATCACTGACATCCGGAAGATTATCGATATGCACGGCGCTGTCGGCCATGATGGCTGCCGCGAGCAGCCCGAGGGCCGCGTTCTTGGCGCCGCTGATGGTGACTTCACCGACCAGCGGGTTCCCGCCGCGCATGACATACTGTTCCATAAAGAGACTCCCCTGTTTGCGTTCTCTGACTGAAACAGATGCCGGAAAGACCCGCTCCGGCATCCTTAGATGGGATTATACCGTTTCTTAACAATTTTGTAAAGACTTTGTAACAAGGCCGTAACGGTTGGAAACGCCCGTCCACCGGCCCATCCCCCGGTTATCCCCCGGAAAGCCGGCGCAATCCACCGGCTTATCCACCAAAAGTGCCCGAAATCAGCGCAAAATGGCCTTTTTCCGCCGTTTTCCGGCAGGCGCTTTGGCGCGCTTTCTGACACTGTAACCGAACGTCCCCAGAAGCCTTCCGAGCGCCCGGTATTCCCCGTGTGAGTAGGCGGTCAGCCCGGCTTTTCCCAGATCCAGCCGGTCCTTTTCATCGAACAGGCTTTCATCCGCGTGCACGGCCAGCACCTCCGCCAGGAACAGATCGTGGCTGCCGAGTTCCAGCACCTGCTTCACGCGGCACTCGATGTTCACCGGGCTTTCGGCGATGAGCGGCGCGCCGATGACGGAAGCCGCCTCTCTTGTAAGGCCGGCCTTTTCAAACTTGTCCCCGTCCCGCCCGGAGACCACCCCGCACAGGTCACAGGCGCGGGTCAGGCCTTCTGTGACCAGATTCACCGCAAACTCCCCGGTCTTTACGAGCATCCCGTGGGTGTGGCGGCTCTTGCGCACCGAGATGGACACCATGGGCGGGTCCGAGTTGACGGTGCCGGCCCAGGCCAGCGTGATGATGTTGTCATGCCCCTCGCCGTCCGCCGCCGTCACCATGACGGCCGGCACCGGGTAGAGCATGTTGCCGGGTTTCAGTTCCCGTTTGGACACAGGCGGCCTCCTTCCGTTTTCTGCACCGTCAGACCGTACGGCCGGACACACGCGAAAGAGCCAGGAGGGGCCCCTGGCTCTTTTCGCTGTTCAGTTCGCGGCGGATCACTCTTCCGTACCCTCGGTCTCCTCAGTGCCAAGACCGTTCATGTCCGGCAGGACATAGCTGGTGGCGGTGTAGTCCGGCTTCGCGGCTTCGGCCTTCTTGTAGGCATCCACACCCTTGTAGGCCACGGCTCCCACTAAAAACAGCGCGAACACGCCCACAACGGACCACCCCAGGATACGCTCGCGGAGGGCTTTTTTCTTCTCCTTCGCGATGTTCTCCTTGCGATTCTTTTTATACTCTTTATAACGATCGACTTTCGCCTGGCTCATGTCGTCATCCTCTTTATCCCAAAGTGCGGCTTTTGACCGCTCTGCCTATTGTAGCACAGGCTTGCGGGAAAAGGTAGACAAAATCGACAACTTTTTCGGGAAACCTTCGGTAAGTTTTCCCGTCCCTTTAGTCCAGCATCATCCGCGCGGCCCCGCAGATACCTGCATCGTTGCCCAGGGTGGCCGTAACCACTTTGGCGCGGTAGGCCGAGTAGGTCATGTAGCGGTCATACGCCCGTTTGATGCCGTCGATCAGGAAATCGCCCGCTTTGGAGACGCCGCCGCCGATGGCAAAGAGCTCCGGCTCCACCGTCTGCGTGAGGTTCTGCAGTTCGCGGCCCAGATAGTCAAACAGCACCTCCGCGGCTTCCATGGCCACCGCGTCGCCCGCTTTGGCCGCGTCAAAGACCGCCTTGGCCGTGACCGTCTCCGGATCCAGCACGGACTTTGCCTCGCTCTTTGCCAGGATCTGTCTGGCCGTGTTGGCCACGCCGGTGGCCGAGGCGTACTGCTCCAGGCACCCGTACCCACCGCAGGTGCACTGCCTTCTCTCGGCCGGGTTCACACAGATGTGGCCAATCTCCGCCCCCAGGCCGTTGGCGCCGTTAACGATCTTCCCGTCCATGACCAGACCGCCGCCCACGCCGGTGCCCAGCGTGATCATGAAGAGGTTTTTCGTGCCGCGCCCGCAGCCGAGCCACTGCTCCCCTAACGCCGCCACGTTGGCATCGTTGCTGACCTTCACCGGGATGCCGTCCAGGATGTCCGTCAGCAGCCGGCCGGGATAAACGTTGCGCCAGCCCAGGTTCGGGCACAGCGCCACATAGCCGTCGCTGCGGGTGGCGCCGGGCACGCCGATGCCGATGCCCCGCACATCCTCCGAGACGATGCCGGACGCCGCCATCACCCCGCGGACGGACGCCGCGATATCCGGGATGATGGCCTCCCCGCCGTTTTCCGTGCGGGTAGGGATCTCCCACTTCTTCAGGAGGTCGCCCTCCGCCGTAAACAGGCCCATCTTTACCGTGGTACCGCCCACGTCCACGCCGATCACATATTGTGCACTCATGTTGCTTCCTCCCGGATCAGTATCCTCAGCGCCTCGATGGCTGTCCGAATGGCCTGGTCCGTATCATGCACCTGCTCATCCGGCAGCCCCAGCTCGCGCCTGGTCTGGTTGGCCGCCACCAGATACAGAGCCCCCACGCGCACGCGGCGCACGGCCCCCACGATCATCAGCGCCGCGCCTTCCATCTCGGAAGCCAGCGCCCCGCAGGCCAGCCACGCCTGCCATTTGTCCTTCAGTTCGGCCGCCACCGGCATGCTGTCCGGGTCGTGCTGGCCGTAGAAGTTGTCCTTGCATTGTACCACACCCAGGTGATAACGGAAGCCCAGGTTTTTCACCGCCTGACGGCAGGCCAGCGTCACGTCGAGATCCGCCACCGCCGGGTACTCGATGGGCGCGTACTCGCGGCTGGTACCCTCGGCGCGGATGGCGCCGGTGGCGATGACGATATCGCCGCCTAAGACCTCCGGCTGCATGCCGCCGGACGTGCCCACGCGCAGGAACGTGTCCGCTCCGCAGTGGATCAGTTCTTCCATGGCGATGGCCGCGGAGGGCCCGCCGATGCCGGTGGAGCAGACCGAGACGGGCACGCCGTCCAGGGTGCCCGTGTACGTCACGTACTCGCGGTTGTGCGCCACCAGGTGCGGATCATCAAAATACTGCGCGATGGCCTCGCACCGCCCCGGATCCCCCGGCAGGAGGACGTAGCGCCCCACCTCGCCCGGAGCCACCTGAATGTGATATTCACGATCGGTTGAATAAATAAGTTTGTTATTAGAATCCATGTCCTCCCCCTCCTCCGGATGAGAATCCTCCTCCGCCGCCGGAGAAGCCGCCGCCTCCGCGGCTGCTGCCTCCTCCGCTGCTGCCGGAAGAATGCTTCGTGCGCGTGCTCTTGACCACCTTCTCGTTGGCGATGGTGACGGCGTCGTCAACCCCCTCGTTCTCCACCAGCACGCCTTCCTTCACGATATCGCGCGTCAGTTTCTTCTTCATCCAGACGTAGAGAAAATTGCCCAGAAGTCCCAGCACCAGCGCCGCCAGCACACTGCTGATGTGGCGCATCGGCTGCGCGATGCGGCCGCCCTCCAGGATGGTCAGTTCCTGCTCAAACGCGCTTTTCGCGCATTCATAATAGTGGCCCGCCGACGCCTCGCGGTAGATGTTGTCCGTGATCAGGTTGGCATATTTGTTCGTGACCGTACGGTAAAGCCGCCCGTCCGAAAAGATCCGCAGCTGCCGGTCCCCCATATCGATCAGGAACAGTGTCCCGGAATCCGTCCCGAACCACTCGCGGTAGAGGCTCTTGGCCATGGCCGCCGCATTCGAAGACGAGACCGACGCAAAGGCCACACCGCCGTACGCCGTGATGGGCTTCATGGCCGAGACCAGCTTTCTCTCCTCGGAATCCGAAAGAAGGTCCTCCTCGTCCCGCAGATACACCTCATATCCGGTCTCCTCGTTCGTATAGCGCAGCTCGTCATCTGACTTGCGCGCATAGCCCTTCGCCGGAAGAAGAATAAGCGCCACCAGTAAAAACACCGGCCAGACCGCCTTCAGAAGGGAGTGTTTACGGGTTGTCCACATACGAGACACCTCCCTTCCGGTCATGGAAATCCGGCAGACCGCGCGTGGTCAGCAGGTTGTATTCCAGGATCATCAGCAGCGCCGTCACAAACGCCGCGCCCAAAGCGCCGATGGCGCAGCCGTAGTAGATCCAGTCCTCCGGCGGGGCGCCGGCCGTGAGCAGGACGGCTGCCGCTTGCGCCGCAAACGGCAGCAGCGACCCGAGAAGCATCTGCTTTTCCTTCAGCCCGAAGCAGACGATCAGGCTGCGGATAAAATAAAACACCCCCACGGCAAACGTAAAGACCGCCATGATGAACGCGCCTTCGCGCGGATCGTCCATCATCCAGACCAGCACCAGTGCGAAAAGAGCGATGGTCCACAGAAGGGCTGTCAGGCACCCGCCGCCAAGCCGGCTGCGGTTTTTCGCCAGCACCTTCTCCGCTTTCTCCCGTTCAAAGAACCCCGCGTCGTACTCGTGCTTCTCGCGGGCGCGGATGGCCTTCACTTCCTTCAGGAAGAACGTCTGCGTCAGCAGCAGCGCCAGCAGGGAGTACGAAAGCATCGTGCCCGGCAGGATCAGGACGTTTAAGAGCTCCATCAGAAGGAAGCACACCGCCGAAATGGCCAGAGAGATCAGGAAGAACTTTTTGGTGTCGATGGGGATGTCCGCGCAGACCTCGCCGGTCTGACCGTTGACCACACCGTACGCCACGCGCTTTCCGCGCCGCCAGGTTAAAAACCACACGGGGAACATGGCCGCCGAAAAGCCGCCGGATCTCGTGCCGAACAGTTCTGTCCGCTTTTCCTCCCGGGACGGCAGGTTTTTAACGGTGGCAGAGTCCTTGCGGTAATTCCGCAGGATCCCCTTGACGGCCTTCTCTTCACCGCGGTGGAGTGACTCGGCTTCATAGACCTGCGGGTCTACGTCAGCGGTATCCGCAAAGAACCCCGCCAGATACCCCGGCGCGAAATCCCGCATACCCTTCTGCTTGTACGGGGCGATCTGGTGCGCGATCTCGTCGTCAAAGCTGCGCGAGGCATCGCCGTAGAGGGAGTACTCCGTCCCGGAGAGCATGGCATCCCCCTCGTATTCCCGGTGATAGGAATAATTTCCCTTGCTGTAGTTCTCGTGCACCTCAACGTGCGGGTTGCCCGTAAAGCCCACCTTGTACTCCCAGTACGGGATGTAGATGCCGCGGAACCGCTCGATGAAGGCCGGGTCCTGAAACTCCTTCGGGACGTAGGGCTGCTTTTTGACCAGTTCCCCGTAGCTTTCCGCCACGCTTTCCTTGGTCCGCGTGAAGGGGATGATCTTCGCGGGGCGCTTTTCCCTGGCCACGCGGCTCTCCAGCAGCGCTTCGGTGCCGCAGTAGGTGCAGAAGCCCACCGCCGCGTTGTCGGCGCTGGTGATCTCTGCTCCGCACTGGGTGCAGGTATAGACGGTCACCTCGTACTCGTCATCCGACAGATCCGTGCGCTCGTCCGCCCCCTCCTCCCGGTACGTATCCACCCGGTAGTGGGAGTCGCAGTAGAGGCAGTGCAGGCGCTGCCCGCGGATATCAAAGACCAGATTGCCGCCGCAGTTGTTGCAGCGAAACATGGCAGGACCTCCTTTCCAGGAAAGTCTTCTTACCAAATATCCTATCATAAGGAGGATTCAATGTCCATAAACGAAACGGCTGCGGCATCCACCGCAGCCATTCTTCTCACGCTTTTTCCTTAGTCCAGCCGAGCACGCGCCTTTTCATCCCCTCCACATCCAGCACGCCGTACGCGAAGCCTTTGCGGATGAGTTCCGGCGGCACGTACTCGTCGTACTTTTCAAACACCGGCACTTCCTTGGGGTAGACCAGTTCCAGGGCATCCCACTCCGCGGCGGCCTCTTCGGCCGTCACGCGGTAGAACGTCTCTTCGTCCGCGTCCATCGTAAACTGCAGATAGTACGGGCGCGAAGGGTTCAGGCCGCGAAGGCCCAGTTTCTTACCGCAGCGGACTTTCAGAAACCGTTCCAGCGCCAGGAAGGCGTAGCTGCCCAGCCACGGGAAGAGCGCCCACATCTTGCCGCCCAGGTGGATGAGCGGACGGTCAGCCATGCCGGAAGAGGCATAGACGCGCCTGGCTTCCGCCAGACGGCAGACCGCGTGGCGCATCAGGTACGGGTAAGTTTTATCCTCCGCCAGCACCTGCTTCATGCGCTCCAGGATGCGCGTGTGGATGTCCCCCGCCACATCGCCGAAGTAGGCCGGGATGCGGCCTTTGACCAGCGTGCAGAGCACCTCGCGCCGCTTGTGGTCCACGTCGTCCACCAGCCAGACGCGCCCGGCGATGGCGATCTTGTCCCCCACGGGCGGCGGCTTGACGATGGTGCCCAATTGTTCCGAGCCGGCGCGCACCGTGTACTCCACGTTCTCCTGGAACACCGCGTAGAACTTGTAGTTGTTGACCACCCGCTCGCCGGTGATGCCCACCACCAGCCCGCCGTTTTCGGTGCGGTTGATGTGGTCCGCCGCCAGCAGATACCGCAGCAGCACCTGGTAATCGTCCGCCGTGATGCGCCGGAAAGCGGAGAGCGTGAGCACCCGCGAGGCCAGCTCCGCCGGCGTCATCTCGCCGTGGGAGGCCAGCGTGCTCATGGTCTGGTGGTAGAGCAGGCTGTAGGGCAGCCGGTCCGTGCGCGGCGGCTCCACAAAACGGTCCTCGAGGTACAGCTGCACCAGCGCGATGCCCTGGATCAGGTACCACGGGATGGTCTCCGGCAGCATGGCGCGGGCCTCGGCGTGGTCCTCGCGCATGACGAACCACATCTCCGACGGGTCCCCCCGGCGGCCGGTGCGGCCCATGCGCTGCAGGAAGCCCGAGACCGTAAATGGCGCGTCGATCTGGAACGCCCGCTCCAGGCGGCCGATATCGATGCCCAGTTCCAGCGTGGCCGTGGCACAGACCGACTGCAGGGAGTCGTCGTCCTTCATCTCCTCCTCCGCGCTCTCGCGGTAGGAGGCCGACAGATTCCCGTGGTGGATCAGGAACCGCTCCGGCTCGTGGTTGGCCTCGCAGTACCCCCGCAGCATCTGGCAGACCGACTCGCACTCCTCGCGCGAGTTGGTAAAGACCAGGCACTTGCGGCCGCGCGTGTGCTCGAAAATGTACCCTACGCCCGGGTCCGCCGCCTTGGGAGCCTCATCGGAGGCCGGCTCCACCGGCGGCAGCGCCCCCTCCACCTCCAGGCCTTCATCGGCCTGAGGGAAGCTGTTGTAAAAATGCTCCATGGACAGGCGCCAGACTTCCTTTCCGCCTTCGAACTGCGGGATGACCACCCCGCGGCCGCTGCCGGCGGCCATAAAGCGCCCGGCGGCCTCCGGGTCCCCAATGGTGGCGGACAGCCCGATGCGGCGCGGCCGGCACCCGGCCACGCGGGCAAGCCTTTCGATCAGGCAGAAGGTCTGCAGGCCGCGGTCCGCCCGCAGCAGCGAGTGGATCTCGTCGATGACCACGAACCGCAGGTCATGAAAGAGCGACGGCACCTCCATGTGCTTGTTGAGCAGCAGCGACTCCAGCGATTCCGGCGTGATCTGCACGATGCCGGCAGGCTTTTTCAGAAGCTTTCTCTTCTGCGACTGCGGCACATCCCCGTGCCAGCGCGTGACCGGGATGTCCTCCTCTTCGCACAGTTCCGTCAGCCGCCCGAACTGGTCGTTGATGAGCGCCTTTAACGGCGCGATGTAGAGCACCCCCACCGACTGCGGCGGATCCTCATCCAGGAGCGTGAGGATGGGAAAGAACGCCGCCTCCGTCTTGCCGGAAGCCGTGGAGGCGCACAGAAGGACGTTGTCCTCCGTGCCGAAGATGGCCTCGCCGGCCGCGTTCTGGACGGCCCGCAGCATCTGCCAGCCCGAGCGGTAGATATAGTCCTGGATAAACGGCGCGTAGCGCCCGAAAACGTCCATAGGCCCCCCCTTAAATGGTAAACTCCGCGAACGCCCCCTCCGCCTCGTCCGAGACTGCCTCGGACTTGGTGTAGGCAAACTCATCCGACTCCAGCAGCTGCGCCGCCGTCATGCCCGGATGCTGGTAGAGAAGATCCAGCAGCTCGATGAAATCCCGGATCACCTCGCGCGGGGTGATGTTGGCGTCCGCGCCGATGCGGCCGTACTCGACCCGGATGAACCCGGCCAGATCGTCCGTGGTCAGCGACCGCGCGTACCCGTAGAGGTCCGCGTGCATGGCCGCCAGCTTCTCGCACAGCACCAGCATCTCCTCGGCCGTGAGCGGCTCCAGGCGGATGATGGGTGCCAGAAGGTCTCTCGCGCCCGGGCGGGAGAACTTCCCTTCCGCCAGACGCGACCGCAGCGCCTCGTAGCTGTAGATGCCGCGGCGCTTGTCCTCCACCGCCTGCGGCGTGGCGCCCATGAGGATGCCCAGGTACTGCGCCTTGCCCTGCAGGGTGTCGTTGTACATGGTCAGCATCTTTTCGTAGTTGTACTGGCGGGTGATGGCGTTGGGGATCTTGCTGATGTTGACCAGCTCGTCGATCATGATGATCATCCCGGCGTACCCGGCCAGGCGGAAGAATGATGCGAAGAGCTTGAGGTAGTCGTACCAGTCTTCGTCCGTGATGACGATGCCCACGCCCAGGTCCTGCCTGGCCTCCGTCTTGGTGGCGTACTCGCCGCGGAACCACTTGGTCACCTTGGCCTTGGTCTCATCATCCCCCGCCAGATACGCGTGGTAGTAGGCGGACAGAAGCCGGGCGAATTCAAACCCGTGCACCATCTCGGAGACCGACCGTGTGACGGCCACGATCCTGCCGTCCACGGCCGCCGCCAGCGACGCGTCGCCCGGCGCCAGGCCGGTCTCGGCGGCGGCCTCCGCCTGCACGGCGGAGATCCACTTATCCAGCACCAGCGAGAGCGCACCGCCCTCCGGCTTGGTCTTGGTGGCCAGGTTGCGGATGAGCTCGCGGTAGGTGGCCAGGCCCTGGCCGTGCGTGCCCTGCAGGCGCCTCTCGGGCGAGAGGTCCGCGTCCGCCACGATGAAGCCGCGGTCCATCACGTAGTTGCGGATGGTCTGCAGCAAAAAGCTCTTGCCCGAGCCGTACCGGCCCACGATAAAGCGGAACGACGCGCCGCCCTCGGAGACGATGTCCACGTCGTGAAGCAGAGCTTCGATCTCGCTCTTGCGGCCCACCGTGATGTAGGGGAGGCCGATGCGCGGCACCACGCCGCCTTTTAAGGAATTGAGCACCGTCTGCGCGATGCGCCGCGGAACTTTGCGTTCGGTTGCTGTCATGAAAACTCTCCTTCAACGATCCGGGCAATGTCTTCCCGGTAATCTTCCACGATCACGATCTCCTGCCCGTCGCACTCCACCGCCGAATCCCCCAGCTCGCCAAAGAGAGCTTCGTTGATGTCGTCCGCCAGCACCTCCGGGAACAGATGGTGCTCCGCGATGAAGGGCTGCAGGGGGGCGCCTGCCAGCAGCAGGCGCAGGGCCTCGGCCGGCAGCGGGGCCAGGAGGGAGGCAGGGGGAGGGGCAAAAACGGACGGAGGGGCAGACGGAGGTGTGGGTGCTGCCGGCTGAGATGGTGTTTCTTCCACCAGCAGCTCCCCGGCAGCCGTTTCCGGCGCCTGATGGACCTCGCCAAAAACGGGCAGGACCTCCACCCCCAGATCCTCCTCCGTGAGCAGGCTCTCGCGGGTCACCGCCGCATCCTGCCGGATCTTCTCCAGGCCCGACAGATCGATGGTGATGACGGGCCGGGCGGCCTCCTCCCTGGCTTTCTGATCCGCTGCGATGGCAGCGGCCGCAAACGGAGACGCCCAGGCCTCCTCCGGCTTTTCTTTCAGATACCGGCCGGTCTTCAGATACCGCCTCAGCTGCCGGTCCGCCTCGTGAAAGAGCGCGGAGAACGCCTTGCCATCGAAGGCCAGCGGGTCATACCGGTACTCGCGCCAGCGCCCGGAACTTTTTTCATAATAGCGACAGGGGGACACCGTGTAGGTGCGGTCACCGCCGTCATCCGTATAAAACGTGCCGGCAAACGGGCGCCACAGGACCGGCCGCAGTTCCCCGAAACATTTGGCAAACGCGCCGCCTTCGGCCGCCTGCCGCCACACCGCGGCAAACAGATGCGCCCCCTCTTCCGGGTGGTCCGTGACCACCGGAGAGGCAGATAGTTTCTTCCCCTCAAACCGGCCGATGGCTTCCCACAGGCGCTCATCCGTCTGCGATGCCGGCTCCCGCAGGACCGAAAGGTCCGCCTCGCGGGCGGCCGTCGGCCCGTCCAGGTAGGGCGCGGCCACATCGGCGGGGATGCCTTTGACCACGGCCAGATCCGCCATCCACTGGCGGATGTCCCGGCGCAGCGACGCCCCCAGACTCCCCTCCGGCATGCCGGACAGGAGCTTCTGCAGGGCGGCCAGCGCCTCCACATCCGTGGCAGCCCCCACCCCGTTGATCAGTTCCGCCGCATAGATGCGCAGGAAAGCATCCGGCGCGGCCAGATACTGCCCCCGGCGCACCTGCGCGCGCCAGGTGAAATACCCGCGCAGCTGGCGGGTGTTCAGATCCTGGTAGACCGGCATGTAGAGGTGCAGCACGCCCTCCCAGAGGGCGGCATCCTCGTAATCCTCCATGAAGCGCGCCTGGCGCAAAAAAGCCTGCCGGCGCTCTTCCGTGGAGGTGCGGTAATCGTAAAACCGGCGCATGTCGCGCAGCTTCTCGGGAAGCGCCGACGCATAGCTTTCATCCGCCCGCGAGGCACCCCGCTCCGGCAGCGGTGTGTCCTGATAACGCCCGGATGCGTTCTCCGGCCGGGTGGGGCGGCTCTCCCACCCGAACGAGTAAGACTGCCCGTAGGATGTCCGCGTCTGCCCGCGCTGCGCGGACGCCTGCTTTTTCTGCCGGTTCAGCTCTTCCTGACGGGCTTTCAGCAGGTCATACACCCCCTTGTAGATGCCGGACCCCTGCCCGGCAAGCGCACCAGCCAGCTCCCCGGTCTTCGGGATGCGTCTTCCTGCCGCGGCGCCTTCTTCCAGCACCACGGTATAGCCGTGCTCTTCGCCTGCGCGCACCGCGCGGTCCAGCAGCCCTTCCACCACGGAGGCATCGGCCGTCTCCAGCGTCACGCCCACCCACTTGGGGCCCTTCATGCGGAAGGGCGCCTGCAGATACGGCAGCGCCTGTTCCTCCCGCGTGCGGCCGCCGCACTTGATGTCGCACCACTGGCGCTCCTGCCCGCTCTCCTCGTCCCACTGGCGCATCAGAAGCGCCACCCACTTGCCGGAACGCGGGTGGCGCAGCACGGAAAACCCCGGGAAATCCTTCCAGAGGTGCTCTTCGTCCATATGATGCTGTTTGGCGGCGTAGGCCGCCAGCTGTGCCAGTTCCAAGAGGGGCTTCCTTCCGCCGCGCGAGGGGACAGTGCGGCAGTTTCAGTATACCACGCAAGGAAGCATCTGGCAAACACATGTTCGGAACAGGAAAAGCCGGCAGAGCGACTCACGCCCTGCCGGCCTGTCATTGCCGTAATGGTCTTATTTCACGGTAAACACCACCCGCTTGCTGCTCCAGTAGTTGGAGACGAACTCCACTTCCGCCACCTCGCAGTCATCCGGAATGGCGAACGTGACCGTGCCTTTGGCCTTGCGGCCCGCCGAGATGGTGGCGGACAGGTTGTCGTCCCGCATGTAATTCTGGTCACAGGAGAGACCGTCCGCAAAGCAGTCAAAATCAAAGTAGGAGACGTGCTCGTCCGACGAGCCGAGATTCTCAAACTCAAACGTGCAGGTCACGAAGTGGTAACCCGGCTTGGGCTGGATGAACTGGTTGTCCGACGTGAAATCCTCGCAGGAAACGTAGGTGATGCGCAGCTTCTCCGACTCCACGATATCCCCCACCGCAAAGGCGCCCTCGGTACGCACGTTCGGCATGTCCGGAACATAGCCGGAATCCTTCTCCTCGTAGAGGAAGGTGATCTTTTTGGAAGAGTTGAACACGTTGGGCGTGTACTCCACCTCGATCTCTTTGGCGTCCGCCGGCACTTCAAAGTAGAGGTAGCCGATGGTGGCGCGCCCGGGCGAGAGCGTGGCCGAGAGGTCATCCTCGCCACCGTAGTAGGCATCGCAGGTGTAGCCGTCCGCGTAGCCCTCAAACGAGAAGCCGGAGATGGACGTATCCGACGTGCCGATGTTCTCAAAGCTGAACTTCAGGAAGATGTAGCGCTTGCCCTCCGCCGGCTGCAGGAACTGGTTGTCCTCCGTGTAGGGGCCGGCCGCCGCGTAGACGATGCGCAGGTTCCCGTCCTCCACGATGTCCCCCACCGCAAACGTGGTCTGCGCGGGAGCTTCCGTGCCGGGCGCCTGGCTCTCCGTTTTGCCGGAGGCTTCACTGCCCGCCTGCGTGCCGGGTGCCTCCGAAGAGCCCACGGTGCCGGTCTTCTTGGGGCCGTCATCGGAGCTGCCGCCGCAGCCGCGTGAGATCACAAATGCGATGAGCACCACGAAGATGAGCAGGATGATGAGACCGACGGGCTTTTTCTGGCGCCTGCCGCACTGCGGGCAGACTTTGGCGGCCTTCGGGATCTCGGTCTTGCAGTACTTGCAGAGCTTGGTGCCGGGTGTTGTCTTAGCCATGAATAACCTCCCCTCCCGGCTTTACAAAAAGCCGGTGCTTCACTGGTAATGAATTCCAGTGTAGCATCGGCTCTGTTCTGCAGTTACCACCGTTTGGGGGTAACGCTAAATATACGGTTAGTGCTTCGCCGGCACCCTTTTCAAAAAAGGATCAGTCCAGGCTGCCGACGGTGTGCAGCGGCTCCATCCCGTGCTTTTCCAGCAGGGCGTTCACATCCTCCACGGTGTGCAGCCGCTGGTGGAAGGCGGACATGAGCACCGCCTCCCGCGGGAAGCGGGCGTACAGTTCCGGCTGGCCGGCCAGCTTCAGGCCGCGCTGGGCTTCCTCCAGCGTAAAGCCCGCCGCGTAGAACATCCGCAGGTACGGATCCTTGCCGCGCGCGTGCTTTTCGCCGCTCACCAGCTTGTACCCGTAGGACTCCAGGATGTCGGCCTCGATGAACAGCCGCCGCTGCTCGATGCCTTTCTCCTTAAACAGCCCGCGCAGGTAGTCCGCCAGAGGCTTCTCTCCGTCCGCCAGATGGTCCTTCTCCGCTTCCAGAAAAGCGGACAGATCCTCCGGACGGGTGCTCTGCAGCACTTTTTCCAGGCGGTCGGTCGTGGTCTCTTCTCTCACCATGACACCTCGTTTCTGAAACATTCTTGCCCCGGCCGTCATTCCCGATTATACTGTCATCAGGAGGCGGCCATGACAGCAGACGATGAAGAGCGGCTTGCCGCGTATGAGTTCCTTTCCTGGCTCGACGAACCGCACCAGGTGGCGCTGGTCCAGCACCGGGCCACGCACCGCGTGTACGTCCGGAAGGTACTCACCATGTTCCATACCGACGTGTTTTCCCGGCTGAAATCTCAGCCGGCCATCGGCATGCCCGTCATCTACGAAGCCGTGGAGCATAACGGAACGCTCATCGTCATCGAAGAGTATATCACCGGAACGCCGCTTTCGGAAATCCTTTTCAACAGAGGGACCCTGCCGGATGCGCAGGCGGCAGCCGTGGTGCGCCGCATCCTGGTCACGCTCTCCTGCCTGCACGCCATGACGCCGCCCATCGTCCACCGGGACGTAAAGCCGGAAAACATCATCCTCACGCCGGACGGGCGCACCATCCTGCTGGATCTGGACGCGGCCAAAGGGTATGACCGGCGCGAGTCCCGCGACACCGAGTTCATCGGCACGCAGGGGTACGCCGCGCCGGAACAGTACGGCTTCGGGCCGTCCTCGCCGCAGACGGACATCTACGCGGCCGGCGTGCTCTTAAACGTCTGTCTGACGGGCATGTTTCCCCAGGATATGACCGTCTTCGGACCGCTGGGGGCGGTGGTGAAGCGCTGCACCGCCATGGACCCGGCCGACCGCTATCAGAGCGCCCGCGACGTCATCGCCGCGCTGGATTTCATCACCGGCGGCGGGGCTGCCTCCCCGCAAGCACGCACGGCACCGGAGCCTGAGCCCGACACGGCATCCTCCCGGGACGCTGCCCGTGATCCGCTGACAACCGGCTGGCAGAGCTGGCTGCCGCCGGGCTTCCGCTCGCCCTACCCGCTCTACTGGATCTTCTCCGGGGCGTGCTACTTCTTCTGCCTGTGGATCACCACCGGCTTCAACATCGAAGGGTACGACCTCACCATGATCGTCTGGGCGCGCATCTTTACCACCCTCTTCTTCCTCATGGCCGTCTTCTTTGCCGGCAACTGGCGCGGGGTACAGGAAAAGTGGTTCCTGACGGCCGGCCGCAGAGGGTTTGAACGCTTCATCGGCGTGGCCGGCACCGTGGTGCTGATCATCGCGCTGTTCTTTGTCCTTATGTTCTGGATCGGAGGGGCCTTCTCCGGATCACATATCGTTGAGAAATGAAACGAAAGAACGGGCCGGAGGGATGAGCCTCCAGCCCGTTTCGCATGTTTTTCACTCAAAATGAGCCGAAAGAACGGACTCACGCCAGCACGGGTTTCAGCGCCGCTGCCAGCAGTTCCTTCTTGGCCTGGGCCTCTTCGAGGTCCTTGCCGAGGGTGGTGAAGTAGGTCTTGATCTTCGGCTCGGTGCCGGAGGGACGCACCACCACGGTGGAGCCGTCCGCCAGCTTGTAGACCAGGACGTTGGCCTTCGGCAGGCCGGTGGTCTCGGGCTTGGCGTAGTCCGTCACCGACGTGACGGCGATGCCGGCAAACTCCTTCGGGGCGTTGTCGCGCAGATCCTGCATGATGGCTTTCATGCGGTCCATGCCGGTCAGGCCCGGGAACTCGAAGCTGTCCACCTTGTTCAGGTAGCGGCCGTACTGCGCGTAGATCTCCTCGAGGCGCTGCTTGATGGAGGAGCCGATGCTGCGGTAGTAGCTGGCCATCTCGCAGATGAGCATGGAGGCCACCACGGCATCCTTATCGCGCACGTAGGAGCCGGACAGGTACCCGTAGCTCTCTTCGAAACCGAAGATGAAGCGCTCTTCTTCGCCCTTCTCCTCCAGGTGAAGGATCTGGTCGCCGATCCACTTGAAGCCGGTCAGCACCTTGCGCAGTTCCACGCCGTAGTGCTCCGCCACCGCTTCCGCCAGCGGCGTGGACACCAGCGACATGACCGCCACCGGATCCTTGGGCATGGTGCCCTGCTCGATGCGGCCCGCGCAGATGTAGTCCAGCAGCAGCACGCCCATCTCGTTGCCGGTCACCAGCTCATAGGAGCCGTCCGGGCACTTCATGGCGATGCCCACGCGGTCCGCATCCGGGTCCGTGGCCAGCATCAGATCCGCGCCGCTCTCCTCGGCCAGCTTTAAGCCAAGGCGCAGGGCTTCGAAGATCTCCGGGTTCGGGTAAGGAGCGGTGGTGAAGTAACCGTTCGGGTACTCCTGCTCCGGCACGATGGTGATGTCCGTGATGCCCATGTCCTTGAGCACGTGCGTGACGGGCACCAGGCCGCTGCCGTTAAGCGGCGAATAGACCAGCTTTAAGCCGGCGCTCTTCGCCAGACCCGGGCGCACCTGACGGCTCTCGATGGCCTCGTAGAAGGCCTTCTTGCAGTCATCGCCCACAAAGCGGATGAGGCCGTCCTCCACGCCCTGCGCGAAGGAGATAACCTTCGCGCCGGTCAGCACGTCGGTCTTCTGGATCTCGTCGTAGACGATGGCCGCGGCGTCGTCCGTCATCTGGCAGCCGTCCGGGCCGTAGGCCTTGTAGCCGTTGTACTTGCTGGGGTTGTGGGAGGCCGTCACCATGATGCCGGCGTTGCAGTGATAGTAGCGCGTGGCAAAGGACAGTGCCGGGACCGGCATGAGCGCGTCGTAGATGCGCACCTTGATGCCGTTGGCCGCCAGGACACCGGCCGCCTCACGGGCAAAGATATCGCTCTTGATGCGGGAGTCGTAGCTGATAGCCACGGTCTGCGTGCCGCCCTGCGTCTTCACCCAGTTGGCCAGGCCCTGCGTGGCCTGACGGACCACCCAGATGTTCATGCGGTTGGTGCCGGCGCCAAGCGTCCCGCGGATACCCGCGGTACCGAAAGCCAGTTTCACCGCAAAGCGGTCCTTGATCTCTTCGTCACGGCCGGCGATGCGCGCCAGCTCCTGATTGAGATCCGCGTCTTCCAGGTCAAAAGCCGCCCAGCGGGCGTATTCTTCCTGATACATGTCTTCGTCCTCCCTGAGATGACTTATTTTTCCTCATCCTCCGGATGCCCGGAGGATCTTTTTTATCGCTGTTTTCCATCATATGATGCTGGGGTCAAAACAAGTTTTGCCCCCAGCTATGACACGCAGCACGCAC
>CAMJGH010000023.1 GCA_946405185.1 uncultured Lachnospiraceae bacterium | reverse complement strand
GTCTATGCCCTGCACCTGTGGCGCAACTGCCAGAAGGGGCAGTACGTGGGCGGCACGGGGTTCCTCTTTACCCTCAACCACTACGAGTTTTTGATCCGCCAGCTGGTCAAGCGTGACTTCAAGACCAAATACAAGCGGTCCGTTCTGGGCATCTTCTGGAGTTTCTTAAACCCCCTGCTGCTCATGGCGGTCCAGTACGTGGTCTTTTCCTATCTGATGGCCAGCCAGCTGCGGGGAGGCGGCGTTCCGTTCTACATGGTCTACCTGCTGGCCGGTATCATCATGTTCTCCGGCTTCCAGGACTGCGCCAACCAGGCCATGCATTCCATTACCGGCAACGCCAGCCTGATCACCAAGGTGTACGTGCCCAAGTATATCTACCCGTCCAGCAAGGTGTTCTCAGCCGGCATCAACACGCTGCTGTCCATGATCCCGCTGCTGGTGGTCACGCTGCTTAACGGCGTGTGGCCGGCGCTTTCGTGGCTGCTGATCCCGGTGGCTTTATTGTTTCTGCTGATCTTCACCGTGGGCATGGGCTTTTTCCTGTCCAGCCTCGTGGTGTTCTTCCGGGATATCGAATTCCTGTGGGGCGTGTTTACCAGCCTGTGGATGTACGCCACGCCCATCATCTATCCCATCAGCATCCTGCCGCCGTGGATGCAGAAGCTGGAGATGGTCAACCCGATGTACCACCTGATCACCTTCATGCGCACCATCCTGATCGACCGCATGGTGCCCACGCCCGGGCAGTTTCTGGCCTGTATTATCTGCGGTGTACTGATGATGCTGCTCGGCACCGTCGTGTTCCACAAGACCGAAGAAAAGTTCATTCTGTATCTGTAAAGGAGACGCCATGGCCGAAAAGAAAGAAATGATCCGCGTGGACCACGTGGGGATGAAATTCCGCCTGGCGGAGGACCGCGTGTTCTCGCTCAAGGAGTTCATGCTCCAGGCGGTCACGCGCAAGATGAAGATGCAGGAGTTCTGGGCCCTCAAGGATGTCAGCTTCACCGTGAACCAGGGGGATGTGCTGGGCATCATCGGGCGCAACGGCGCCGGCAAGTCGACGCTCTTAAAGATCATCTCCGGCATCATGAAGCCCACCAAGGGAACGGTGTGGCATGAGGGCACCATCGTGCCCATGCTCGAACTCGGCTCCGGCTTTGACTACGAGCTGACCGGGCGCGAGAACATCTTCTTAAACGGCGCCATCCTGGGCTACTCGCAGGAGTTCCTGGAAGAAAAATACGAAGCCATCCTGGGCTTTTCGGAGCTGCAGAGCTTTATCAACGTGCCGCTGCGCAACTATTCGTCCGGCATGGTCATGCGCCTGGCGTTCTCCATCGCCACCGTGGTGGAATCGGACATCCTGATCGTGGACGAGATCCTGGCCGTCGGCGATGAGTACTTCCAGCGCAAGTCCCGCGCCCGCATGATGGAGCAGATGTTGAACGGCACCACGGTGCTGTTCGTCTCGCACAACATGGACCAGATCCGCGAAATGTGCAACAAAGTGATCTGGATCGAGGACGGCGTCATCAAAATGGCCGGCCCCACCAAGGAAGTCTGCGACGCGTATAAGATCTGACAGGAGCGCTTAGGAGAGAAAAATGTACTTAAACCGTAAGATCGAGAGCATCTACTACGATTCCGTGCGTGACCAGCTGGGCATTTACGGCTGGGGGTATGACTATTATGGGAAGGATTTCACCCTCACGCTCTATGTCAACGGCAAGGAGTGGCCGTGCGACATCGAGCGCCGCCCGGTGATCAATCTGCCCATGGCCACCATCCCCAACCCGGGGTTTCTGGTTTCGGCGCCGCTGCACGGCGAAAAGCTGAAAAACTTTGAGCTGTGGGGGCAGTGTGAGAACAACCGCGAGCGTTTCTTAAAGAAGAGCGCGCTGGCCATGAAGCGCTGGACCATCGATTCGCCCATGATCAAGAGCGTGGACCTGCTGGACTTAAAGCGCGATAATACCCTGCACATCGAGGGGTGGTGCGCCTCCACGGTGGGCGAGCTGCCGGAGATCCGCATCGAGAACGAAGCCGGCCAGCCGCAGGAGTTTGACCTGAAGCGCATCCAGCGCGGCGACGTGGGCCGCTACTACGGCCTGCGCCTGAACCAGACGGAATGCGGCTTCCACATCCGCTTCCCGTGGCCGGAGACCGGCGAGTACACGGTGGTCTTCGATGACGGGCAGAACGTGGAGCGCTATCCCATCAGCCGCAAGAAGATCGCGCACGAGGAGTTCCTCAAGAAGACCGGCTACCGCAAGACGCAGGTGTACTTAAAGCAGCACGGCGTCATCCCGACGGTCAAGAAGATCTTCTTAAAAGTCTTCCACCTGGACACCGTCAAGTACGGTGCCTGGTACAAGCGCATCAAACTCTCCGAACTGCAGCTGCAGGAGCAGCGCGAGACGGAGTTCCCGATCAACCCGAAGATCAGCTTCGTGGTGCCGCTCTACAAGACGCCCGAAGAGTTCCTGAAAGACATGATCGGCAGCATCCGCGAGCAGACCTACGCCAACTGGGAACTGTGCCTGGCGGACGGCAGCGGAGAGGGTGCCTCCCTGGAAGCCCTCGTGGCGCCGTACATGGCCGAGGACAAGCGCATCCGCTACCAGAACCTCGGGAAGAACCTGGGCATCGCGGGCAACTCCAACGCGGCCATCGCCATGGCCACCGGCGACTACATCGCCCTGGTGGACCACGACGACATGCTGCCGCCCGAGTGCGCCTTCATGCTGGCCGAAAAGATCAACGAAGATCCGGAAGCCGAAGTCATCTACACCGATGAAGACAAGATCAGCGCGCACGGCGAGAAGCACAAAGAGCCCAACTTCAAGTCGGACTTCAACATCGACATGCTGCGCTCGGTCAACTACATCTGCCACCTCTTCGTGATGAAGAAGGAGCTGCTGGACCGCATCGGCGGCTTCCGCCAGGAGTTTGACGGCGCGCAGGACTACGATCTGATCCTGCGGGCCACCGAGGAAGCCAACCGCGTGCTGCACATCCCGCACATCCTGTACCACTGGCGGATGAATGAGAACTCCACCGCCATGGATGCGGAGAGCAAGCTCTACGCCTTCGAGGCCGGCAAGCGGGCGCTCGACGAGCACTACAAGCGCGTAGGCCTGCCCGCCCATGTGGAGCACGGCGAGAAGTACGGGATGTACCACACCATCTACGAGTGGGGCGTGGAGCCGAAGGTCTCGGTGCTGATCCCCAGCAAGGACCACACGGACGATCTGAACACCGTCATCCACTCGCTCGAGGACGTGGCCACCTACAAGAACCTGGAGATCATCGTGATCGAGAACAACTCGACCGCGCCGGAGACCTGGGAATACTACGAGAAGATCCAGAAGGAGTACGACAACGTCCGCGTGGTGGTGTGCGATACGCACGGGGAGTTCAACTACTCGCTGCTGAACAATTTCGGTGAGAAGTACGCCACCGGCGAGTATCTGCTGCTCTTAAACAACGATGTGGAGCTGATCAATCCGGACACCATCCAGGAGCTGCTGGGGTATGCTTTGCGCCCGGATGTGGGTGCGGTCGGCGCCCTCCTGTACTACCCGGACGGCACCATCCAGCACGCCGGCGTGATCTTTGGCCTCGGCTCCGTGGCCGGCCACTGCTTCCCGGGCGTGGCCAAAGGGGATCCGGCCTACATGGGCCGCAACCTCTTCGCGCAGAACTACTGCGCCGTCACCGGTGCCTGCCTGATGGTCAAGAAGAGCAAGTTCGAAGAGGCCGGCGGCCTGAACGAAGAGGGGCTCAAAGTGGCCTTCAACGACGTGGACTTCTGCATGGAGCTGCGCCGCTGCGGCTACAAAAACGTGTACAATCCCTACGCCACCCTCTACCACTACGAGTCCAAGTCCCGCGGCGCCGAAGACACCCCCGAGCGCCAGGCGCGCTTCGCCTCCGAAATCCTCTACTTCCGCAAGAAGTGGGCCAAGGAACTGGAGGAAGGCGACCCCTACTATAATCCGAATCTGACCCTCGACAAGAATGATTTCTCGCTGAGGATCTGACAAACGCGGATATCGCTGCCTGCAACCATTTAATGTTGCGGCATGAAGCATTCCGGTCATGCCGCAGCGCATTCCCTGCCAGCTTATCCTCGCTCCTTGCTTTTTTGCCTCCGCCAAATGCCCGCCCCTCCCGCCTCCATCAGGACGGGTCGGCTCCGGGGCGGGCGGCATCCGGCAAAAAAGCGGGCGTCGCTCACAGGGCGCTGGCAGGGAACGCTGCTGCCGGCCGGCGGTTCTGTTTCCGCCGCTGCACATGTGAGGGCATCGCGGCGCGGCTCCAGACCGGTGGCGTGCCAATACTGTAGCCAACGGAAGGTTTCGGCAGAGATTCAGCAGGCGGGCGGAGCAGCGAGTCGTGTCTTCGCCGGCCCCTCTGCGAAGGCCGGTACTTAACGAGCGCAGGCTCCGAAGGAGGCCAGCGAGTTTAGTTCCGCTGCCTTGAGCAGGGGAGCGGGAGCGTGCCGGAGAAGACATGACCGTGCGGAGCCCTTGCGACTCACTATCGAGAAAGTTTACAAAAGGATCCTGTATGAACAACGTCACCGTCATCATCCCCAATTGGAACGGGCTGAAATTCCTGCCGGAATGCATGTCCGCTCTCGCCGCGCAGACGTACACCGCCTTCACGACCGTCGTCATCGACAACGGCTCCACGGACGAGTCCGTCGCGTGGCTTCGCGAGAACTGCCCGGACATCACCCTGGTGGAAAATTCCGAAAACCTGGGCTTCACCGGCGCGGTCAACCAGGGGATCGCCATGACGCAGACACCCTACCTGATCCTCCTGAACAACGACACCGCTGTGGCGCCCGGCTTCGTGGGCGCGCTTGTGAAGGCCATCGAGGCGTCGGAGAAGATCTTCTCCGTCTCCTCCCGCATGATCCAGTACCACGACCACAGCAAACTCGACGATGCCGGCGACCTCTACAACATCCTCGGCTGGGCGTTCCAGCGCGGGGTGGGGCAGAGCGTGCGCCGCTACCGCAAGCCCGGACGCGTGTTCTCCGCCTGTGCCGGCGCGGCCATCTACCGCACCCGCGTGTTCGATGAGATCGGCATGTTCGATCCCATGCACTTTGCCTACCTCGAAGACCTGGACGTAGGCTGGCGCGCGCGCATCCACGGGTACGAAAACCGGTACGAACCTGCCGCCGTGGTTTACCACGTGGGCAGCGGCACGTCCGGATCCAAGTACAACCACTTCAAGGTGAAGCTGGCCGCCCGCAACAACGTCTACATCAACTACAAGAACATGCCCGCCCTGCAGCGGGCTGTCAACTGGCTGCCCATCCGGCTGGGACAGGCCTTAAAGCGCCGGTTCTTCCGCAAGATCGGTTTCGAACAGGACTTCCTCGATGGCCTGGCCGAAGCCAAAGCCACCCGGAAGGACTGCCGCCGGGTGCCTTTCCGGTGGGAGCATCTGGGCAACTACCTGCGCATTGAGGGCGAACTCATCGCCAACCTGTTCGTGTACACCGCGGACTATCTGAGGAGAAAACTGTCATGAAACGGACCGTGCGAAATGCCCTGGCGCTGGCGGCGGGCCTGGCCGTACTGGCGTTGCTTATGGCACTGTGCCTGCGCGGCATCCGCATGAGCACGCGGGTGCCCGTCACCGCCCAGGTGGCCAAAGCCCTGTTCGCGTTCATGGGCGTGATGACGGCCGTGTTCGGGGGCGTTTTCTTCCTGCTGAAAAAGAAGCCGTCCTTCGCACTGTCGGCCGCAGCGGTCTTTTTTGCGGCCGGACTGGTCTTCATCATCCTCATCCCGTCGTTCTCCTCGCCGGACGAGCGGGGGCACTTCCTGGCGGCGTACGAGCTGTCGGACAAGCTGATGGGAACGCCTTCCCGCAGCGAAGACGGCCGGGTGATGGTGCGCGCGGCGGACGCTTTTTCGCCCACAGGCGACATGCACGACGCGTATCTGTCCGAGAACGTGAGCGGTGACGACTACGCCTTTATCCGGGCAAATCTGTTTACAAAACCGGCCGGTTCTGGTATGCTTGCGGTTGAGTCCCTGATCAACGGACCGTCCCAGAAGTTCAGTCTGGCCAGGCTGCCGCAGGCTATCGGCATCACGCTGGCCCGCCTGTTTGGCGCATCCTATCCGATGCTTCTGTACATGGGACGGTTTTTCGGCCTGCTCGCATGGACGGCACTGCTGTACGCGGCGCTGCGCCTCTACCCGAAAGGGCAGAAGGTGATGGCCGCCTGCGCCATGCTGCCCATGTTCGTGCAGCTGGCCGGCACGTACTCGCTGGACGCCTGCCTGAACGCCTGCGCGTTTGTCTACGTGGCGTACGTCCTGCGGCTGAGGGACCAGTCCGGCAGCGTGACCGGGAGACAGTCGCTCCTCCTGGTGATGCTGACTTTTGCATGCACGCTGTGGAAGCCGGTGCAGATCTTACTGGCGCTGCTGTGCTTCCTGATCCCGGCCAGGCACTTCGGGAGCCGGAAGCAGTACTGGCTGACGGCGGGCGGATGCCTGGCGGCGCTGTTTGCCGGGCAGCTGGCGGGAAACCTTTCCTCGCTGTCGTGGGTGCTGACCAGCACCAACGCGGAACTCTCCTGGCAGGAGGGGAGCGCCAGAACGCTCTCGTATCTGCTGGCTCATCCGGCGGAGACGTTCCTGCGCTACGCGGACACGGTCCGCACCATGGGCGACTATCACTTTATGACGTTTACCGGCATGTACCCGGCCTGCATCGACCCGGAGATCGCCTTCTACGGCGTCCAGGCGGCAGGGCTTTCGGTACTGCTGTTTTTGTCGTCCGTCCCGGAAGCGGGACAGACGCCGGTACTCGCGGGCTGGAAAGAGAGAGGCCTGGCGGTGCTGCTGGTCTTGGGGCTGGTGCTGGCCTGCTACATGTCCATGGACGTGGGCTGGACGCCGGAGACGGAGTGGCAGGTCCTGGGCATTCAGGGGCGGTATTACCTGTGCGTGGCGCCGGTGCTGCTCTTTGCGGCCGGCGGCCTGGGCCTGAGCGTGCGCCGCTCGCGGCCGTACGCGCTGCTGATGGCGCTGTGGGTGCTGGATGTGACCGTGGTGATGCGGGTCCTCGAAAGGATCGCCGTGCGGTGACGGGTGTGGGAGAGAGATGATCAAGGATTATCAGAAATTTCTGAATGCGGTCCACGTGCTGCTGGATATGGCGGTGACGGCCTGTGCGTTCGTGCTGGCCTTCATCGTACAGTTCGTAGTGCGCGGAAGAACGCTGGCGCCCATGACGGCCGGGCGCTACTTCGGGTCGCTTCTGCTGATCCTGCCGCTCTACCTGCTGCTGTACGCCATCTTCCAGCTCTACCGGCCCAAGCGGACGCTCGGGCGCCGGCTGGAGGCCTGGTCGGTGCTGCAGGCCAACGCCATCGGCCTGCTGGTGATCCTGGCCTATCTGTACATCAGCCGCTACAACAACTACTCCCGCGCGCTGATCGCGTTCTTCTTCGCCATCAACACAGTGGGGCTCATCCTGGAGCGCAACCTCCTGCGGTGGCTGCTCAGACGCCTGCGCCGGAGCGGCTTCAACCAGAAGCAGGTGCTGCTGGTGGGCTTCGGCCGGACCGCCCAGGGGTTCATCGACCGCGTGAAGGCCAATCCCCAGTGGGGCTTTGCGGTGCGCGGCATCCTGGATGACTCCCGCGAGTGGGGGACGGACTACAAGGGGGTGAAGGTCATCGGTACCATCACCGAACTGGAAGAGATTCTCTCGCTCAACCGCCTGGATGAGGTGCTGATCACGCTGGATCTGGCGGAGTACGCCAAGCTCGGCCGCATCGTCTACCTGTGTGAAAAATCCGGCGTGCACACCATGTTCATCCCGGATTATTCCGATATCATCCCCACCCGCCCGTACACGGAGGACCTCCTGGGGCTTCCGCTGGTGCACATCCGGCACGTGCCGCTGACCGGCGCCTTAAACCGCACGGTCAAGCGCGCCATGGATCTGGTGGGGTCGGCGCTGGCCATCGTGCTGTTTTCGCCCGTCATGCTGGCGGTCGCCTTCGCGGTGAAGGTTTCCTCGCCCGGGCCCGTCATCTACAAGCAGGAGCGCGTGGGGCTGCACAACCGGCCGTTTCGGATGTACAAGTTCCGCTCCATGGCCATGATCCCCGCCTCCGAGGAGAAGACCAAGTGGACCACGCAGGGCGATGACCGCGTGACCGCGGTGGGCAAGTTCATCCGCAAGACCAGCCTCGATGAGCTGCCGCAGCTGTTCAACGTGTTTGCGGGCTCCATGAGTCTGGTGGGACCGCGCCCCGAGCGGCCGTTCTTCGTGGAGAAGTTCCGCGAGGAGATCCCGCGGTACATGGTCAAGCACCAGGTCCGGCCGGGCATGACCGGCTGGGCGCAGGTCAACGGCCTGCGCGGGGATACGTCCATCCGCAAGCGCATCGAATACGATCTGTTCTACATCGAAAACTGGTCGGTGGGGTTTGACATCAAGATCCTCTTCCTGACGGTTTTCCGCGGGTTCGTCAATAAAAACGCGTATTGAGCCGATACGGCACAAGAAGGAACGACATGGCAAAAAAGATCAACAGGACACAGGAAGATTACCAGCTGGAGGAGCGCTACGATTCCGACGCTTCCTACTCTGCGCGGGAACTGCGGCAGAAAAAGAAGAAGCGCGGGCGCCTGGTGCGCCGCGTCGTGATCCTGGCGCTGGAGGCGGTCATCCTGGCGGTTCTGGCGGTAGGGCTGTACGTCATCAGCAAGTGGGACAAGGTTGAGCACATCACCATCACCAACAAGGCGGGTGAGACCATGGTGGTGCGCAACACCGAGATGGATTCTTCCTACGCCGAGGAGATCAAGCGGGGCTTCCGGACCATCGCCATCTACGGCGTGGACGGTGACGGCTACAACTGCGACGTGATCATGGTGGCTTCCATCAACCAGGATACCGGCGAGATCCGCCTGTCCTCGATCTACCGTGACAGCGAGGCCCTCCTGCAGAACGGGAAACTGGACAAGATCAACCAGGGCATGACGCACGTGGCGGATCAGTCCATGAAGAAGCGGGAGTTCCACGGCATCAACATGACCAACGTCCTCAACCAGAACTTTGATCTGGACATCGAGGATTTCGTCAAGGTGGACTGGTACGCGGTGGCCTACGCCATCACGCTCCTTGGCGGCGTGGACGTGGATGTGACGCCGGCTATGCTCACCGAGATCAACGGCTACATCACCGACACCATCTGGCACACCAATGAGCACGGCAAGGTGGTGGGCACCGGCGGGTTCGGTCTGGGCACCACGCAGATCACTCAGCCCGGCATGCAGCATCTGGACGGCGTGCAGGCGGTGGCCTACGCGCGCATCCGCCACAAGGCCGGCAGCGACTTCGGCCGCACCAACAACCAGCGTGAGATCGTCAGCCAGATGGTCTCCAAGGCCGTTGCCCTGGCCAAGACGGATCCGTCGGTGCTGGTGGGCATCATGGACGCGGTGTTCCCTTACGTGCAGACCACCATCGATCTGCCGGGGGCCGTCAGCATGATCGGCGAGATGAAGAACTACGCGCTCGTGGACATGCACGGATTTCCTTACTATTATCAGAGCGCCGGGGAGCCCACCTGGAACCTGGTCCCGACCAACCTGATCAACAACGTGTCGCAGCTGCACGAGTTCCTTTACGGCAAGCAGGGGTATGTGCCCAGCAACGCGGTGGTGGCGATCAGCCAGCTGATGGATGAGGCGCACGGCTTCGCCACCTCGGAGATGACGCCGTTCTCGCACGAATGATCACATATTTTTGATTTTTCCGTCACAAATTCATCACAAACCAGCACTAAACTCCTTTTCATAAGACCGGAGGGATCTGGCCGGGAAAGGAGTTTTGTGTTATGGAAGACTACAGCGGAAACTCATACGAAGAATACCGAAACGATTTTGAGGATATCCATCCGAAGAAGAGCCGCCGCGGGCTGAAGGCGGTGGCCGTGGTCATGGCGGCGCTGCTGGTGATCGGCGCCGTGGGCAGCGGCAGTTATATCGGCTTTAACGCGCTGGCGGAGCGGACTTCCCGCACGGCCGCGCAGACAGCGGGGCAGCCGGTGGAGAACGCCGCGCCCACGCAGGCAGCCAGCCAGACCACCGTTACCCCCGCGCAGCAGGCGTCGCTGTCGGTGGCCAACACCGTGGAGAAGACCGGCGAGGTGAGCGCGTCCATGCTGGACGTCTCGGACATCGTTAAGGAAGTCAAGCCGTCGGTGGTCTCCGTGACCAACACCATCCTCTACACCATGAACTACGGCGGGCGTGAGCGCAGCGAGACGTCCGATGCGGCTGGCTCCGGTGTGATCATCTCGGATAACGGCGAGCAGCTGCTGATCGTGACCAACTATCACGTGATCGATGCGTCCAGCAACAGTTATTATTACACCACCTCCAACGACGGCTACACCGTGGAGTTCATCGACGGCACCAGTGCGGCGGCCACGCTGCGCGGCACCGACGAGGAGCAGGATCTGGCCATTCTGGCCGTGAACCTGTCGGACATTTCCGAAGAGACGCTGTCGCAGATCCGCATCGCGACCATCGGCAGCTCCGATGACCTGGAGGAAGGCGACGGCCTGATCGCCATCGGCAACGCCCTGGGGTACGGCCTGTCCGTGACCGTGGGCTATGCCAGCGCCCTGAACCGTACGGCCACCGTCAACGGCTACGAGCACACCTACATCCAGACCGATGCGGCCATCAACCCCGGCAACTCGGGCGGCGGCCTGTTCAATACCAGCGGCCAGCTGGTGGGCATCAACGATGCGAAGCTGGTGGATGAGACCGTGGAAGGCGTGGGCTACGCCATCCCGATCAGCTCGGTGACGGACGTCATCACGAAGCTGATGAACGAGACGCCGCGTGTGGCCTACTCCGATGAGGAAAAAGGGTATCTGGGCGTCTACGGCCAGGATATCAATGCGCAGATGGCTGCCGTCTACAACCTGCCGGAGGGCGTGTACGTCACCTACCTGCAGGAGGGCGGTCCGGCCGCGGAAGCCGGCATCGGCCTGCGGGATGTCATCAGCGCCATCGGCGGCAAGACCATCGGCGGCATGGAGGATCTGCGCACGCAGATCGCCTTCTATGCGGCCGGCGAGGCAGTGGAACTGGAGGTCTGGCATCTGACGGCCACCGGTGAATACGAACAGCAGACCATTACCGTGACTCTCGGCTCGTACGCGGAAGCGGCGGCCTCCGGTCAGAATCAGGTGCCGAACAGCGGACGGTAAGCGTGCCGGCACGGGAAAGGAGCCAGTTTGGCTGACCAGAACAACACCAATACACCGGGCGGGGAGTCTTCCCCGTCCGGTTCCGAGAACAGGAAGAACCGCTTCTGCAGCATGTGTCACCGTTCGGAGGAGATCACCGGGAAACTGATGGATCTTCCGGGCGGCCTTTGTGTGTGTAACGACTGCATGCAGCGGTCGTTTGACAGCATGAAGAACATGAACTTTCCGGGCTTCAACGGGATGCCGCTGACGGGCTTCCCGTTCTTCTCGGCCGGCGAGGCGGGCGGTGCCCCGCAGCCGGAGAAGAAGAAAAAAGAGGAGAAGAAGCCCGAGAAGCAGATCCCGGATCTGGCGCATCTGCCGGCCCCGCACCGCATCAAGGCGATGCTGGATGAGTACGTGGTGGGGCAGGAGCGGGCCAAGCGCGCCCTCTCGGTGGCCGTCTACAACCATTACAAGCGGGTGCTGGCCAACGAGGAGGCCAAAGAGGGCGATGTACGCATCGAGAAATCCAACCTCCTGATGCTGGGGCCTACGGGCTGCGGCAAGACCTTCCTGGTGCGGACGCTGGCGGGGCTTCTTGACGTGCCGCTGGCCGTGGCGGATGCCACGTCGCTCACGGAAGCCGGCTACATCGGCGATGACATCGAGAGCGTCCTGTCCAAACTGCTGGCGGCTGCGGACAACGATGTGGAGCGCGCCGAGCAGGGCATTGTGTTCATCGATGAGATCGACAAGCTGGCCAAGAAGACCAACCAGCACTCGCGCGATGTGTCGGGCGAGGCGGTGCAGCAGGGCCTTCTGAAGCTCCTGGAAGGCGCGGACGTGGAAGTGCCGGTGGGTGCCAGTTCGAAGAACGGTATGGTGCCTCTGCAGACCATGAATACGGACAACATCCTGTTCATCTGCGGCGGCGCGTTCCCGGATCTGACCGGGATCATCAAGCAGCGCCTGCAGAACAAGTCCGGTGTGGGCTTCGGGGCGGTGCTGAAGGACGAGTTTGACGACGACAACAAGCTGCTGCATCAGGTGACGGTGGAGGATCTGCGCACGTTCGGCATGATCCCGGAATTCTTAGGCCGTCTGCCGGTGCTCGTGCCGTTTGATGCCATGGATGAGGATATGCTGGTGCGCATCCTCTACGAACCGAAGAACGCCATCCTGCGTCAGTACAAGCGCCTCTTCGAGATGGACGAAGTGGAGCTGTCCTTTACGGACGGCGCGTTGCACGCCATCGCGAAAAAAGCCATGGAACGCGGCACCGGCGCCCGGGCGCTGCGCGCCATCATCGAGGAGTTCATGATGGATGTCATGTATGAGATCCCGCGGGACGACAACATCGGGAGGGTGACCGTGACGGAGGAATACATCAACGGAACCGGAGCACCGCTTATTGAGATGCGCGGGGTGCCGAGGCTGACGCAGTAAAAAACGTAAGCTACTGTTTACAAGGCAGACAGCAGGAGACCTGCGGCGGCTCCGGACATTCCCTTGCCGCTTCGTACGGGCTCCTTGCCTTCCCGCCTCCGCCTCTGCTGCCACACCCCTCCCACGCCCCTCGTGAAAGTCGGGTGTAGTACCGTCTCAAGGGAAGTCACGACCGGGGCGCTCCGGGGCGGGCGGCATCCGGCGGGAAGGCTTCACGTCGCCCTACAGGCGCGGCGCCGGGAACGTTCCGGAGCCTTCCGCGACTCACCCGCGCCCGCAACACGAGTGCACCCGCAGGTCCCACCCGGGGTGTCTGCTAACTCGCCCCCTGCGACCCGTCTGCAGCGGTCGGGTGAAAACCCGGCGGCATCTGCAGAGGAAGCCGCCTCCGTCACCCTGACGGCGAATAAAGGCGCGCTTTTAGCGGAGACGAGATCCACGGCTTACGGAGTCCGTGCCAAAACCAACACGCATAAGAACCGCCCGTCGGAGACTACAGGCTCCGGTAGGGCGGTTCTTGTTGGTTTTGGTGCGAGACGCAGTTAGCCGCCAGATGATCGGAGCGATGCGCCTGACTCGGAACGAGTGGATGGGCCGGGGAGGGCCTGAGACTGAAAACGAGGCGCTGAGTCACAACTCGGCGCCTCGCACTATGGAGGGGGTATGACGGCCTCTTTTTGGAGGTGGGTTATCATGCACCCCTGTTTTTTCTGTCCTCCCTCGTTATCCTGTTCCTGTTTAGGGGTGGCATAACAGTTTTTGTCTTCATCTAGGGTTCAGTCGTCTTTGCGGGTATCTGCAGTTACACCGATAGCCCAAGCAACAGAATGAACACCATCGGAAACACCACTGCGATCACCACTGTGATCACTGCTCCGATTGCAGCTCCGATAAAGCACTTTTTGCCCAGTTCGGGCTTGTTGTTATCCAACTGGACAAAGCCGATGATCACCCCTATGAGCGGTATCAATATTGACGCGATCAGCAGACCGGTCCCGCCGGAAGTACCTACGGTACCGGGCGTCTTTTTTTTACACGGTTCACCACAGCGTACACAGATTACCGCCTTTTCATCCAGATGATTACCGCATCTCGAACAATAGGGCATCGTTCCCTCCCTGTCTCGTCTGCTTCCGATCAGAATAAATATTTATCCGGATCGACTACATAACTGCCACTTAGAATCTTGAACGCATCGATCCAACAGAAGATCCAACCGATTCCGATAATGTCCAGGAGAAGCCTGGCAATCCCTTTCTTTGACTCACCCATCATGAAATTATGGATACCCAAAGGAAGCAGGAAAGCAAGCAATACCATCGTCGTCTTGTTCTGTCCAGCCAGATCTCCGGACGCTCCACCGGAAAAGCCGCCGCCGGCCTTTATGGCGACGCCGCAGTTCAGACAGACACTTGCATCCGGTTGCACCGGGTTGCCGCAATTCGCGCAAAACGCGTTTCCGTCTCCCTTTCTGACACCACACTTCAGGCAGATAGCTTGATTGTCATTCATTTCTGCTCCACATGCTCTGCAATACATGATCTCTCCTCCTTTACAGGTGTGTTATTGAGAACGATATGGTAAGCGTAGCACAAGTCTGTTATAAATGCAAGTAAATTGCAATATATTATAAATGCAAATAAAGTGTATTCATGCTGATAATCCGCACTTAAAATGAGTGTGAGGTGAAAGACGATGTTGAAGATCAGGAATGAGTACAGTGTTTATATTTCGAAAACCTTCCGAATTCCCTCGGAGATCGGCACACAGCTCGAAGAACTGGCCACGCTGCATAATACATCCGTAAACAAAGTGGTCATCCAGTGCCTGGAATACGCGCTGGACAATCTAGATGATGAGAATGGCCTGTCAAAAGAGCTTCCTCATGATCCGGGGCATTGAGCCGGATGGGAAACGTTTTCTCTTTAAAGAGCTCTGCGTCACCAAAGAGGATCCGGATCTCGTTCATGTATACAGAAAGAATAAAACAACGCGCCGGGCTTCTTGTGAAGCTCGGCGCGATGCTTTACCGGAAGTTATCCTGCGTTCCCTTTTTTTGTCTGACAGTAAGGTCCATTACGCCATATATCTGTCCGTGAACGCCATCACCTGGCTTAGCGTCGTCGGCAGATTGGGGTGGTGTTCGTCGCGGTCAAAGAGGGGAGCGTTCAGGCTGTCTTTGGCCCGGAGGGTGTAATCAAGATGGAAAACCAGCCGCGTCCCTCGTAAGAGGAGATGATACCGGCGGGCAGGTCATTCGCCCAGCCGGCTGTCCGGAAAAATGCGGCGCTCCGGCGTTTTCCTTCCCGCGCCTGTAGGGCGACGTGAAGCCTTTTTGCCGGATGCCGCCCGCCCCGGAGCCGACCCGCCCTGATGGAGGTGGTGCGTGGCGAACAATTGTAAGGCAAGGAGCCCGTACGAAGCGAGGAAGGAAATGCCGGAGCTGCTGTGATTTCGTTGACAGCAGGCGGATTTGTGCTATGATAACTCTGTATGCCTGTGATTTTTCACAGCCTGCTAATACCGACTGTGTGAAGGACGTTTTCCATGGATCTGTTTGACTATATGAGGGAGTCCAAGAAGGATTCCGAGGGGCCGCTGGCCTCCCGGCTGCGTCCGCGCACCCTCGACGAGGTGGTGGGGCAGGAGCACATCCTGGGGCGTGACAAACTGCTCACCCGCGCCATCCGCGCGGACAAGCTGAGCTCGGTCATCTTCTACGGCCCGCCCGGCACCGGCAAGACCACGCTGGCGAGGGTCATCGCCAACACCACCAGCGCCACCTTCACGCAACTCAACGCCACCGCGTCCGGCAAGAAGGACATGGAGGACGTCATCGCCCGCGCCAAGGATGAAGCCGGCATGTACGGCCGCAAGACCATCCTGTTCATCGACGAGATCCACCGGTTCAACAAAGGCCAGCAGGACTACCTGCTGCCGTTCGTGGAGGACGGCACCGTGATCCTCATCGGCGCCACCACCGAAAATCCGTACTTCGAGGTGAATTCGGCTCTGATCAGCCGGTCCATCATCTTCGAACTCAAGCCCCTTTCGCAGGAGAACATCAAAACGCTCCTGCGCCGGGCCATTGAGGACGGTGAGCGCGGTCTGGGCATGTACCGGGCGGACATCACGGAAGAAGCGCTGGATTTCTTAAGCGACATCGCCAACGGGGATGCCCGAAGCGCCCTGAATGCCATCGAGTTGGGCGTGCTGACCACGGACCGGTCGGAAGACGGCCTGATCCACATCACCCTGCCGGTGGCGGAGCAGTGCATCCAGAAGCGCGCCGTGCGGTACGATAAAGACGGCGACAACCATTACGATGTCATCAGCGCGTTCATCAAGAGCATGCGCGGGTCGGACCCGGACGCTGCGGTCTACTACCTGGCGCGGATGCTCTACGCGGGGGAAGATATCAAGTTCATCGCCCGGCGCATCATGATCTGCGCGTCGGAGGACGTGGGCAATGCGGATCCCATGGCCTGCGTGGTGGCGGCTTCGGCTGCTTCCGAGGTGGAGCGCGTGGGCATGCCGGAGAGCCAGCTGATCCTGGCGCAGGCGGCCATCTACGTGGCCTGTGCGCCCAAGTCGAATGCTTCCTGCATGGCCATCGAGGCGGCCATGGCGGATGTCCGGGAGGGCATCACGCCGCCGGTGCCGGTGCATCTGCAGGATTCGCACTACGCCGGCGCGGCCAAGATGGGCCACGGCATCGGCTACAAGTACGCGCACGATTTTCCGGAGCACTACGTGAAGCAGCAGTATCTGCCGGACGGGCTGACGGACAGGCGCTACTACGTGCCGGGCGAAAACGGCAGGGAAGCGGATATTGCGGCCTGGCTCGCGCACCTGCGCGGGCGGGCGGAAGACTGAAGCCCCGGCTTTACAGGGGATGGGATTTACGTTATGATTAAAGTTACGGTTCCGGAAACGGAGCCGTAAAGGACGGGAATAGAACGGTCTGAAACAGCCGTACGGAGGCACGTTTGTGAAAGAGCGTATCAGAGAAATCGCAGGCGGAAAGATCAAATATGACGTGCCGGTCCCGGCGCTGGATCCCGAGCGGATCACGGCGGCGGTGCCGGTGGGCGGAACGGCCGGCGGCGAAGTGGTCATCGGCAGCCGCAACCGGGTGCCGGTCAGGGGCTTTGTCTACTCCGACAACCGTCAGGTGACGCCGGTGTCTCCCACGTTTTCGGGCGGCCGGTGCCGTGTGGGCTACCGGGTGCGCGCGGACCGCATGCACCCGGGCGAAGAGATCAGCGGCAACCTGACGCTGGTGACCAACGCGGGCGAGCTGACGGTTCCGTATACCTTCACCGTGGAAGCCGCTCCCGGCGATGCCGGAGAGGTAAAGAGCGTGGAAGCGCTGATGGCGCTGTATGAGGAAGACCCGGGCAAGGCCGCGGAGGTCTTTGTTTCGGCGCGCTTTGTGCAGGCGCCGTTCATGAAGGATGCGCACTGCCTGGCTCTCTATGAGACGCTGCTGCGCGGACGTCAGCCGGCGGCCGCCGTGCGCGAGTTCCTGCGCGGCATGGGGTATGACATTCCCGAGGAGGAAACGCCTGCTGCCGGCGGACAGAAGAACGAATGGCGCACCACGCCGCTGTACGACGCCATGACGGATATCCACGGGTACGAATCCTACGCCCGTTTCCTGATGCTGGTGCTGGAGTACCGCAGCGGGAAGCGTCAGGCGGCCAAACTCCTGCCGGAGATGGAGCAGGAAGCCATCCGCCTGGGTCGTTCGGACCCTTCGGCGTCGCTGCCGGTGCTCTTCCGGGCATGGCTGGCGGTGCAGGGCGGCTACCGGACGGCGGCCGAGAAGATGCTGGAGAGCGTCTATCACACCGTCATCGACCATCGCCGCACCGAGATCTTCGAATACTGCTTCTATCTGTATCTGCGCACCTGCGGCGCCATCGCGGACGACCAGCGGGCCAACATCATCCGCCTGATCGACCGCTACTTTGCGGACATGGGGCAGCCGCTCGAGCTCCTGCCGTTCGTGCTGTACGCGGATCCGGACCGCTACCGGGAGGGCGGCGCGGCCATCAGCCTCCTGCGGTCCGCCTTCGAGCGCGGCCTGCGCAGCCCCTTCCTCTACCAGGAGGCCATGGGGCGGTTCAATGCGGAGCCGGAGCTGTTTGACCGTCTGGATGATTTCGCCTGGGAATGCCTGCGGTTCTCGCTCTACTTCTGCGGGGACGCCGAGGGTTCCGGGCGTGAGAACGCGCGGGATGCCATGGTGAGCGAAGGACTGGCCGAGAAGGCCGCCCAGCTGGTGGGGACGTCGCGCCGCTACAGCCGGCCGCACGTGGAAGCCATGCAGCTGCTGTACCGCCGGTACCCGACGGACGGGCTGCTGCGCGCGGTGCTCGCCTACATGATGGCGGGCGGCGAGCGCGGGCCGGAAGCTCTCCCGTGGTACGAGGAGGGCGTGAGGCGGTCGTTGGATATGATGGGCCTGTACGAGGCCTATCTGGGCTCCTGCCCGGCGGAGGGGGACGTGGTCTTCCCGCGGGAGATGCTCCTTTACTACGGCTACCGCAACGAACTGCCCGCGGACCTGCGGGGGGTTCTCTATGCCTACGTGCTGAAAAACCGCGCGGCGGATCCGGACACCTTCGCGCTCTACCGCGACCAGATGGAAGAGTTTGCGGTGTCCGAGCTGCTGCAGGGGAAGATGAGCCCGTATCTGGCGCCCATCTACGAGCACATCGTGTGCCGCGAGATGATCGACGCCCGGCTGGCACGCGTGCTGCCGGACCTTCTGATGGCCAAGCAGATTACCTGCCCGCGCGAGGGCATGACGCAGGTGTTCGTGCGCTATCCGGAACTGCAGCAGGAGCTGGCCTTCCCGACCGACGGGAAGAAGAGCGTGTGCTGCCCGGTCTATACGGACGATGCGCTGCTGCTCTTTGGCGATGCCGCCGGCGTCCGCTATGTTTTCCCGGACACCGAGGTGCGGCCGCTGATGAACCGCCGGGAACTGCTGGATTCCTGCCGGGAGCTGGCGGGTGACCGGACGCTTCTGAAACTTCTGACACTGCGGGAGGTGCTGGCGCAGGAGAAAGCGGGCGAGGAGAACTGGAGCCTGCTGTCGGATGCCTCGCACGATACGGTCTTCCATCCGGAATTCCGCAAGAAGATCGGCATGTACCTGCTGGAGCACTGGAGCGTGTTCGGCGGGACGGCCGAAGCCAAAGACTATCTCAACAGCCTGGATGACGAGGAGATGCCGCCGGAGATGCGCACCCTCTATCTGGAACTGCTGATCAAAGAACAGCTTTACGAGCGCGCCATGCAGTCGGCGGCGGCCTTCGGCTTCCGCGGCGCGGCCAGAGAGGCCCTGCTGTCGCTCGTGACCGACCGCATCCGCGAGGGGGCAGCCGGCAAGAACCCTGACATGCTGCAGCTCTGCCAGGATCTGTCGGCGGCCGGCATGGACAACAAGGAAGTCTGCGCGTATCTGTGCCAGTACGCCAACGGCGCCACGGCCTCCGGGCTGCGGATCCTGCGGCGTTCGATCAAATGCGGGACGGACCTGGCGGATCTGCCGGAGCGGCTGCTCGCGCAGATGCTCTTTACCGGCAACACCGCGGACTGCGACGAAGTCTTTTCGGTCTACGCCGCGTCCGAGAAGGTGTACCACACGCTGGCTCAGGCCTACTTTGTCTGGCGCTGCTATGAGCACCTGGTGAAGGGAAGCCCGGTGCCGTCGTGGTTCTTCAACTACGTGCGCCAGTACCGCGAGGCGGCCGCCTTTACGGGCGGCGGCGAGGTGCTCACGGCGCTGGCCCTCCTCGAGGAGGATCTGCGGCGCAAGCGCCCGTCGGCGAAGATCCAGGCCGAGATCCGGTCGCTGGCCGAGGGCCTGGCGGCCGCGGGGCAGTTCTTCGCGTGCTTCGACCGCCTGCCGGAAGGCACGGTGCTGCCGGAGCGCCTGAACGGCTGCCGCATCGCGGAGTACCGCACGGAGGAGCCGGGCAAGTACTGGGTCAACTGCCAGCATCCCGGCGAAGCCGCGGGGACGCTGCTGCCGCTTGCGCGCATGTGCGAGGGCATCTACACCTGCCCGCTCACGCTGTTCTCGGACGAGGACGCGCAGATGACGGTCATGCGGGAGGACCGCATCGGCCTCAGCAAGGCGGACGGCACCTGCCGCCTGTCTGCGGGCAGCATCCGCACCATGCCGGGCAGCCTTTTCGAATCGCTCGATGAGGCGGGAACGCTTCTGGCGGCCGGCGGGAAAGACAACGCGGATGCCGCGGAGGACGTGCTGCGGCGCGCCGCTTTTTGTGAAGAAATGCTTGGGATCTGGATGGGTAAGATCGCCGAGCTGAAAGGAGAACCCCGGTGAAACATCTGGTCTTTGGTTTTGACCTGTGCGACGATACCACGCAGGTCTCCTGGTGCGCGGCCGGTCTTGCCGAGCCGGAGATGGTCATCTTCGGCGAAGGCGACCACCCCGAGCAGATCGCCACGGCGGTCTGCCGCCTGCGCGGCGAAAAAGACTGGGTGGTCGGAGAGGATGCCGCCCGCGCGGCGCTCTTCGGGACGGGCAGCATCGTTGACAAACTGACCAAGATGGTGGCCAAGGACGGCACGGCCACCATGGAAGGCATCCGGTACACGGCGGAGGATCTGATGTTCGCCTTCCTGGATACCGTCCTGCGCACCTCCATGACGTACGCGAAAGCGCGGCTGGAGGATCAGACGGAAGGGGAAAGCGAAGAAACCGCGGAGCCCGTCCAGGCTCCCGCCGAGCCGGAGATCCCGGCGCCGCAGCCGTTTGATTTTTCCGCCCTGGAGCGCCTGGTCTTTACGGTGCCGTCACTGGACCGGAAGCTGCTGGACGTGCTGATGCGCTGCTGTGCGAAGCTGGGCATCGAAAAGGAGCGGGTGATGATCCGCTCACACGGCGAGAGCTTCGCCTGCTACACCGCCAGCCAGAAGCTGGACATCTGGGCCAACGACGTGGGGCTGTTCGACCTCTCCCGCGACGGGCTCCGGTTCTTCCGCTTCCGCTGCGTGCGTGGCGGCAAGCCCGGCCTGCTGCAGGTGCGGGAAAACTACCTGGAAGAGAGTTTCTCGCTGGACCTGCTGGACACCGAATCCGGCCGGAAGCTGGCGGATTCCATCCTGACGCCCTGCGCGGAGCGGATGCTGGCCGGCAACGTCTATTCAGCCGTGCTGCTCTCGGGCTCCGGGTTTTCCGAGTGCGAATCCTGGGCCACCGGTTTCCTCAAGACCGTCTGCACCAGACGGCGCGTGTTCATGACGGAAGGCGTGTTTGCGAAGGGCGCGGCGCTGTGCGGGTTCGACTCGCTGCAGAAGACCACGCACTTCCCGTACCGGTTTGATACGGCCGGCCGCGTGCCGTTATCCGTATCGGTGACCGGGCTGCGCAAGGGGAGCCCGGTCAAGCTGACGCTCATCGAGGAAGGCAGCAACTGGTACGAAGCCGTGGGGCGGGCCGACCTTCTGGTCAACGGCAAGGATCCCCTTGAGCTGGTCGTGGAAGGGAACATGCGCGCCGGCATCCCGCCGCGCCGCATCCCGGTGTCGCTGGCGGATTTCCCGGTCCGCGAAGGGTACACCACGCGCGTGGCGCTGACGGTATCCTTCCGCGCGGAGGATGTGCTGCTCATTGAAGCCGAAGACCTCGGCTTCGGGCGGATCTTCCCGGCCACCGGCACGGTGTCGCGCCAGGAGGCGGGCATCAGCTGGAACCAGGCGGAGAGGAGGGCGCGATGAACCTTCTGTGCACCGGAAAAATTGCCGAAAAACCGTATGTCTGCCAGGGCTTCCAGCTGGAGATCTACTCCGTGGAGGAACTGTGCTACTATCTGTACCACAACCCGATGTTCGTGGAGGAAGGCTTCCTGGACGATACGCTGCTCGCGTTCATCCGCGATGACTGCGGCCTGCCGGAATCCGCAAACCGCCTGGCGCGCTACGCTTCTTCCCGGGACCTCACCGTGCAGATGATGGCCGTCCAGCGCGAGTTCGGATACTATCCGGAAGAGCGCCTGCGCGACTTCCAGAAGAGCCTGGAGGCGGAATCCCGCCGGCTCCCGTATCTGCGGGAACTCTCGCGGGCGGACGCGGTGCTGGAGCGCCGGCGCTTCCGCATGGCCATCCGGCTCTACGAGGACCTGCTGCATCAGGAGAACATTCCCGGCCGCACGGCGGATGCCTGTGCGCACGCCTGCCTGGGCGAGGCCTTCGCCTACGCCAACATGGGCTTCTATGATGCGGCGCTTTCCTGCCTGAAGACGGGCTATGAGTACAACGGCGACCTTCTGCTCGTGAAGCAGGCCTACAAGCTCTGCAAGCTGGGCGGGCTGGAGGTGCCGGAGTGGGTGGCGCCCGAAAGCGAGCGCTTCCCGGACTGGGAAAAGGAATACCGCACCGAGCAGGACCGGGCGCTGGCCCGCGTCGGCTCCGGCGCTTTAGGAGAGATCCACGGCATGGATCCGTACCGCCGGGAGGAAGCCCTCGGGGCGTATCTGGCCAAAAAGAAGGACGATTATCGAAAGGGCAACGACAGTGAAGGAACTGAGTAAGACGTACGATCCGTCCGCGATCGAAAAGAGACTGTATGAAAAGTGGGAGAAGAACGGCTACTTCCACGCCGAACCGGACAGCAAAAAGAAACCGTTCACCATCGTGATGCCGCCGCCCAACATCACCGGGCAGCTGCACATGGGCCACGCACTGGACAACGCCCTGCAGGACACCCTCATCCGCTACAAGCGCATGCAGGGGTACAACGCCCTGTGGCAGCCGGGCACGGACCACGCCGCCATCGCCACCGAGGTGAAGGTGATCGACGCCCTCAAAAAGCAGGGCATCGACAAGGCGGATCTGGGCCGCGAAGGGTTCCTGGAAAAGTGCTGGGACTGGCGCGCCGAGTACGGCAGCCGCATCATCACCCAGTTAAAGAGCCTGGGGTCGTCCGCCGACTGGCAGCGTGAGCGCTTCACCATGGACGACGGGTGCTCCGCCGCCGTGCAGGAAGTGTTCGTGCGCCTGTACAACAAGGGGATGATCTACAAAGGCGCCCGCATCGTCAACTGGTGCCCGAAGTGCCAGACGTCCATCTCGGATGCCGAGGCCGTGCATGAGGATCAGAACGGCCATTTCTGGCACATCCGCTATCCGTTCGCGGAGGGCGAAGGGTTTGTGGAGATCGCGACCACCCGTCCGGAGACACTGCTGGGCGATACCGCCGTGGCCGTGAACCCGGACGATGAGCGCTATCAGGATCTGGTGGGCAAAATGCTCGTCCTGCCGCTGACCGGCCGCACCATCCCGGTCATCGCCGATGCCTACGTGGACAAGGAGTTCGGGACCGGCTGCGTGAAGATCACGCCCGCCCATGACCCGAACGACTTCGAAGTAGGCCGCCGCCACGACCTGCCCATGATCAACATCATGAACGATGACGGCACCATCAACGGCAACGGCGGCAAGTACGCCGGCATGGACCGCTACGAAGCCAGAAAGGCCATCGTGGCGGACCTGGAAGAGCTGGGGCTTCTGGTCAAGGTGGTCCCGCACCTGCACGCCGTCGGCACGCATGACCGCTGCGGCACCACCGTGGAGCCGCTTGTCAAGCAGCAGTGGTTCGTCAAGATGGACGAACTCATCAAGCCCGCCCAGGAAGCCGTCAAAGACGGCCGCATCCGGCTGATCCCGGAGCGCATGGAGAAGAACTACTTCAACTGGACGGACAACATCCGCGACTGGTGCATCTCCCGTCAGCTGTGGTGGGGGCACCGCATCCCGGCCTGGTACTGCGACGAGTGCGGCGAGATCGTGGTGGCCAAAGAGGCGCCCGCCATCTGCCCGAAGTGCGGCTGCACGCACCTCACGCAGGATCCGGACACGCTGGACACGTGGTTCTCGTCGGCCCTGTGGCCGTTCTCCACGCTCGGCTGGCCGGAGAAGACCGAAGACCTGGCGTACTTCTATCCGACGGATGTGCTGGTCACCGGCTATGACATCATCTTCTTCTGGGTCATCCGCATGATCTTCTCGGGCTTCGAGCACATGGGCGAAGAGCCGTTCAAGACGGTGCTCTTCCACGGCCTTGTGCGCGACGACCAGGGGCGGAAGATGAGCAAGTCACTCGGCAACGGCATCGACCCGCTGGAGGTCATCGACAAGTACGGCGCCGACGCCCTGCGCATGACGCTGCTGACCGGCAACGCGCCCGGCAACGACATGCGCTTCTACTGGGAGCGCGTGGTGGCCAGCCGCAACTTTGCCAACAAGATCTGGAACGCCTCGCGCTTCATCATGATGAACCTGGAGCACGCGGACGATGCCGCCGTGAAGGCGGAGGATCTGACGCCGGCCGATCGGTGGATCATCAGCAAGTGCAACACGCTGGTGAAGGATGTCACCGAAAACCTGGACAAGTTCGAACTGGGCATCGCCCTGCAGAAGGTCGAAGACTTCCTGTGGGATGAGTTCTGCGACTGGTACATCGAGATGGTCAAGCCCCGCCTGTACGGCGAGTCCGCCAGCAAGGCGGCCGCGCTCTACACGCTGCGGAAGGTCCTGATCGACTCGTTAAAGCTTCTGCACCCGTTCATGCCGTTCGTCACCGAAGAGATCTTCTGCAACCTGCAGGATGAAGAGGAGAGCATCATGGTCTCTTCGTGGCCGGTGTACGACGAAGCCCTGAACTTCCCGGCGGAAGAGACGGCCACCGAGGCCATCAAGGAAGCCGTCCGCGCGGTGCGCACCCTGCGCACCTCCATGAACGTGCCGCCGTCCCGCAAGGCCAAGCTGTTCGTGGTGTCGGAAAGCGAAGCCGTCCGGGAAATTTTTGCCGAGGGTTCCGCCTTCTTTGCGGCCCTGGCCTCCGGCTCCGAAGTGGCCGTGCAGGCGGACAAGGCCGGCATTGAAGCCGATGCCGTGTCGGCGGTGACGCCGGATGCGGTCATCTACATCCCGCTGTCCGACCTCGTGGACCTGGAAAAGGAGCGCGAGCGCCTGACGGGCGAACGCAAGCGCCTGCAGGCGGAGATCGCCCGCGGCGAAGGGATGCTCTCTAACGAAAAGTTCGTGTCGCGCGCACCGGCTGCCAAGGTGGAAGCCGAGCGCGAGAAACTGGCCCGCTATCAGGCACAGCTGGCGCAGGTGGAAGCGCAGCTGGCCCACCTGGGGTAAACCGGAAGGCTCTGAACCGACACAAGGAGGCAAAACTGTGACACTGGAAGAACGCGTTCACATTCATTATGATCATCTCAATGAAGGTGACCGGGAGATCTGGGAGACCATTTACGCCAACAAAAAAGAGACAGCCGACATGACCATCGAGCAGTGCGCCTACGCCTGCAGCGTGTCGCGCACCACCATCCTGCGCTTTGCCAAGAAGCTGGGGCTCTCCGGCTACACGGAATTCCGCTATCTGCTGAAGGCGGAAAACGACCGGCCGGAGGTGAAAGCCGCCGGCACGGGCGTGGACCTGCTCAAGCTCCAGGATGTGTTCACGCGCTTTCTGGACGACCTGCCCGCGTGGGACCATGAAGGCTTTAACCGGATGCTGGATGCCGCCGGGCGCGTCTTTCTGGTGCCGTCCGGGCACACGCAGGATGCGGCGGCTGCCGAGTTCCAGAACCTTCTGATGGTGCACACCGCCAAGGACGTGGTCATCGCCAACTCCAAGAGCCGGCGCGCCGCCATGTCCGAGTCGGTGAAGCCCACGGATCTGGTGGTCTTCATCTCGCAGTCCGGACAGAACGAGACACTGGTCGAGCTGGCCCGGGAACTGCGCTGGAAGAAGGTGCCCATCATCACGTTCACGCAGGTGAGTAACAACCCCATCGCGCAGGAGGCGGATCTGGCGCTGTACTACCCGGTGACGGTCTTTACCGGCGCCGGCCGCCACGATTTCACCAGCATCTCCGCGCTGTACGTGGCCATTGAGTTTGTGATGGCGGCCTATGTTAGCCATCTCGACGATCTGGCCGTCAATGACTGAGCTATAAGAGGAAGAATATGATCAAATTTGAAGAAGAGATCGCCAAGTTCAAGCCGAGTCCCGAGATCGACGAGGCGGAGGATCTGATCATGGCGGACGATATGACCGACATGACCGACTTTATGGTGCAGATCCTCAAGGAAATGAAAGAGAAGGGATAACGGTCAGCCGATGAAGTGTTTCCGATGCGGCAGCACGCTGAATCCGACGCTCGCCGTCTGCCCGCGCTGCGGGCAGGACGTGCGGATGTACAAGCGGATCATCCGGACTGCCAACGCGTATTATAATGTGGGCTTATCCCGGGCGCAGGTCCGGGATCTGACCGGTGCCGTGGACGCGCTCTCACGCTGCCTTGAACTGAACAAGCGCCACGTGGAAGCCCGCAACCTGCTGGGCCTCGTCTACAACGAGATGGGCGAGACGGTGCTGGCCCTGCGCGAGTGGGTCTTATCCCGCAGCTACCGCGCGCAGAGCAACCCGGCCGAGCGCTACATCCGCGACGTGCAGGCCAACCAGAACCATTTTGAACTGCAGATGCAGGGGGTGGAAAAGTACAACCAGGCCGTGCACCAGGCGCAGACCGGCGGTGCGGATCTGGCCATGGTCACGCTAAAGCGCGTGGTGCAGACCAACCCGAACCTCCTGCGCGCGCACCTGCTGCTGGCGCTTCTGTACATGCAGGAGAAATCCTACTCCAAGGCGGGCAAGCTCCTCACGCATGTGCTGATGATCGACCGCGGCAACGCCACGGCCCGCCGCTACCAGCAGGCCATCCGTGAGCTGCAGCACAAAGCGCCGGAGACGGTGGACCCGGTGGAGAAGAACCTCCGCCAGACGGCCCGCGCCGAAGTGGTCATCCCGGCCTACGGGGTGGCCGCCAGCTCCTACCTCCTCAACGCCCTGTATGTGCTGATCGGCGTGGCCATCGGCATCCTGGCGCTGTACTTCCTGGTCATCCCGGGCAAGGAGAAAGAGTACGCGGCGTCCGCGCAGCAGCAGATCAACGAGATCAACTCCGAGATCCTCTCGCGGGACGCGCAGATCGCCGAACTGCAGCGCACCATCGAGGCGCTTGAGCAGGACAAGGCGGATATCCAGGGCACGGTGGACGACATGAACACCGCCAGCAACGAGGCGGCCGACGCCCGCAACAAGATGGTGGCGGCCTACGACAAGGCCCTCAACCTGGCGCTGATCTATGCCGCGGGTGACATCGCCACCGTAGCGGAGCAGTATCCGAACTATACCCCGGAACTGGTGGATTCGGATTCCTACCGGCAGTTCTACAACTATATCTATGTGCAGAACTTTGAGTATCTGTATGCCTCCTGCTTCAATGAGGGACAGCGCCGCGCCAACGAAGGGTTTGAGCTGGAGTTCGGCGTGCGGCTGCTGGAAGCGGCCCGCGTGCTGAAACCGGATTCTTCGGAAGCCATCTTCTGGGAAGGCGTGGCGTATCACCGCATCGGGGATCTGGGCAAGGCCAGGGAGCTGTACCAGAAAGTCATCGACGAGTACCCGAACTCCGCCGAAGCGCCGCAGGCTGTGGCGCAGATCGCGCAGATACCGTAAATCTGTTCAGCGGATGTTAGAAAATGAAATAACAACAGAAGATTGACAATTTTTCCCGGCAGTGTTAAAATTAAAAAACAGTTTAATCATTTGAAACGGAGGCTCTTATGATAAACTGGCGTTTAATGGCTGTTTTTGACAACGGGAACAATCGTTTTGTTTTATGAGCCCAAACCAGAGGGATGGTTTGGGCTTTTTTATCTACTTCATAACGGGATTGCATGAATAGCCTAAACATATGCTAGGAAGGAGGAAGCGTGAAAGTCAAAATAAGGCAAGCAGTTGCCCTGTTTTTAATTATTCTTTTACTGTTCCCATGGATTGGTCCATCGATTTCTGGACAGGCAGTAGAGTGGGAAAAAGCAGCTTACGAACTAAGCTTGGATGAGGAACTTGAGCAATGTAATATTATTGACGAGCATGCGTATACATTTCTCGGAGGAAAAGAGTGCGGCATTTATGATCCGACGCAATGTCATACCTTTGTGGAAACATATGCGGCATGGGATGATGGGCGGATTGTCTTAACATGGCCTTATAATCCATCAACCGGATATAAAACGCCTACATGGGGACATTCCAAGCAGAGTTCGGCGTTAGCCACGCTATCCACTTCTATCAGAGATTCCGGAAAGGCAATATATAACGATAACATTATTATATACGGTTATTGGATTCACGGAGTTGGAAATGGATTCGGGTACTAAGCGTAAGGTTGTTGTCGCGATATTGATCGTTGTGTTGGCAGGTGTTGTATGGCTGACATTGTATTATCACCGGTATTTTGAATACCAATTGATGATAGGAAATGATTATTCGGATGTACAGGCACTGGAGATAAAAACGATATCAGGTGATCGTACAATAAGAGCGTATCGTGGCTATTTCAATCCGGACAGAAAAGAAGTTCAGCTGGTTTTTACTATTCCGAAAAGCATGCATGATATTCCGCTCAGGCAAATAAAAATAAGTATAGATGGGTCGGCACCGAAAATCTTTGGAACCTGTCATCATTCATCGCTCTTTATGCGTCAGGAAAGCATCATACTGTATGAGTTGGAGTCTTTTAAGAATATCCGATTTGAATGTGAAGACTGGATATTTGAGTTTTACAGAGAATGAAAGACATAGCATCAGCGGGCTATCGGTATTTGAGGACAGATAGCCCGCTGTTTTATTGTTAAAGGTTTTTAATGTCTTCTCTCATCCTCGCGATATCCGCCGGCTCCAGCGTCAGCGCCATCGCCGCGGCGTTGTCTTTGATCTGCTCCGGCTTTCTGGCGCCGCAGAGCACGTGGATGCCGCCCATCTGCTCGCCGGTGAACGCGATGCAGAGGTTGCCGATGCTGCACTCATACTTCTCGCACAGATCCTTCCACTTCGCGATGGTGGCCAGGATGGCGGCGCGCCGCTCGGGCTTCCAGTTGGGGTTGCGGTGGCGGGTATCACCCTCAGCCAGGGTGGTCTCCATGGTGACTTTGCCGGTCAGGAGCCCCTGCTCCAGCGGCGAGTAGGCCTGAATGGACACCCCGTACTTTTCGCACGTGGGAGCCAGCTCCGTCTCCACGCGGCGGTGGGCGATGCTGTACTTCTCCTGGATCACATCCAGCTGGCCGTACTTAGAATACTCCGCAATGTCCTCCGCCGTCACGTTGGAGGCGCCGATGGCGCGGATCTTCCCCTGCTTCTTTAAGGTCATCAGGGCGTCCATCGTCTCCTCGATGGGATAGATGGAGTAGTCCTTCGTCTGCCAGTGCGTGTAAAGGATATCGATATAATCGGTACGAAGGCGCTTCAGCGAATCCTCCACATCCTGCATGATGGAAGCCTTCGAGAGGTTGCGGTAGACATCCTTCCCCTCGTTGGTCAGATGGTACATGGGCGTGACCTCACGCCACTCCAGCGCACACTTGGTGGACAGGATCACCTTATCGCGGCGGTCGTGGATGGCCTCGCCGACAACTTCTTCGGAATGGCCGACACCGTAGACGGGTGCGGTATCCACCCACTTGACGCCGTAGTCCAGCGCGTCGTGGATGGTGCGGACGGAAACGGCATCGTCGTTGTTGCCCCACCAGGCACCGCCGCCGATGGCCCAGGTGCCCAGACCCAGCGCCGGGACCACGATCCCGCTCTTGCCGATCTCAAGATTTCTCATGACTGACTCCTCTCTGGCGGCTTTCGCCGCAGGCGCCGGCTTTTGGCCGGCTAATTCGCGGTTTTTACCGGAACAGACTATAGTATATCAGAGGAATCGGCGGTTGTAAAAGAGAGAATGATGGAATACAATACAACCATACATAGTGTTCCTGCAACACGGAAAGGAGGAAGGAGAGCGGATGAACAACGTGTATATCTACCTGTGGCTGATCGCCTGCGTCGTTCTGGTGGTCATCGAACTGGGAACGGTCGCACTGACAAGCGTGTGGTTCGCCGGAGGGGCGCTGGTGGCTTTCATCGCGGCGCTGTGTCACGCTTCCTGGCGGTGGCAGCTGGCACTGTTCGTCATCGTGTCGCTGGTGCTTCTGTTCACGCTTCGGCCCATCGTCATCAAGTACGTAAAGCCCAAGCGCACCGCCACCAACGTGGACAGCCTGATCGGCAAGGACGCGGAGGTCCTCACCGAAATCTGCAATGACCGTGAGGAGGGCACCGTCCGGCTGAACGGCAACGAGTGGACCGCCCGGTCCGAAACCGGTGAAGTCATCCCGGCCGGCACCATGGTCACCGTGACCGCCGTCAGGGGTGTGCGGGCATTCGTGCGCCGCAAGGATGCGTGAATCATTGGCTGTAAAGCGATCGTTTCTGAAAAGAGAGGAGAGAGAAAATGAGTGATCTGATCATGCTTCCCGCCGCCAGTGCGGGACCGTTCATCGCCGTTATCGTTCTGGCCATCGTGCTGATCCTGGTGCTGGGCTCCTGCATCAAGATCGTGCCGCAGGCCACCGCCATGGTCGTCGAGCGCCTGGGCGGGTATCTTGGCACCTGGGGCGTGGGCGTGCACTTCAAGATGCCGTTCATCGACCGCATCGCCCGCAAAGTGCTCTTAAAAGAGCAGGTGGTCGACTTCGCGCCGCAGCCTGTTATCACCAAAGATAACGTCACGATGCGCATCGACACCGTCGTGTTCTTCCAGATCACGGACCCGAAGCTGTTCTGCTACGGCGTGGAAAACCCGATCATGGCCATTGAGAACCTGACGGCTACCACCCTTCGTAACATCATCGGTGATCTGGAACTGGACCAGACGCTGACCTCCCGTGAGACCATCAACACCAAGATGCGCGCCTCGCTCGATGTGGCCACCGACCCGTGGGGCATCAAAGTCACCCGCGTGGAGTTAAAGAACATCATCCCGCCGGCTGCCATTCAGGACGCCATGGAGAAGCAGATGAAGGCCGAGCGCGAACGCCGTGAGGCCGTCACCCGCGCCGAAGGTGAGAAGAGATCGACCATCCTGGTTGCCGAAGGTAAGAAGGAATCCGCCATCCTGGACGCCGAAGCCGAGAAGCAGGCCGCCATCCTGCGGGCCGAGGCCAAGAAGGAAGCCATGATCCGCGAGGCCGAAGGTCAGGCGCTGGCCATCGAGAAGGTGCAGATGGCTACTGCCGAAGGTATCCGCTACATCAAGGAAGCGGGCGCCGACGAGGCCGTCCTGCGCATCAAGAGCCTGGAAGCCTTCGCCAAGGCGGCGGACGGCAAGGCCACCAAGATCATCATCCCTTCGGAGATCCAGGGCCTGGCAGGGCTTGCCAAAGCGGCCGCCGAAGTGGTAAAAGAATAAGAGCTGAATCCCATCAGCAAGTGACGGTATCGGCCGGGGGGACTGCCCTCCGGCCGGTTTCCGGTGAAAAGGAGAGTCATGAAAAGACGGCAGGGCAGGGAAAACGCCATATGGCTGGACGCGGTGTCGCTTCTTTGTGCGGCGGCGGCCGTGGTCATCGGCGTGCTTTCGTGGCTGATGCCGGAGGCCAGACGGTTCGTGCCGGCGGTCTTCGGGCTGGCAGCCGTCGTCAACGCCCTCTACGGGCTGGACTGCCTTACGCCGGATGAAACGCATCAGACCAACCGGTCCGGCGCGGTGCTGGCCATCGTCATGACGGTCATCATGGCCGGGCTGGCCGTGGTGACGGGAGTGGTCTTCGGAAAGGGGTGATCCGCGCATGGAGAACCGGAACATGAACCTGGAGGGGCTGACGGTGCTGTGCGCCGCTTCCTCCTACGAACAGAAATTTTACCTGAATGACCGGTTCGCGGCGCTGCCGGACCAGATCAAGCAGGAACTGCAGATCCTGTGCGTCATGTACACCGAGGAGATCGGCGGGGTGCTGACGCTGGCGTTCGAGGAAGACGGGACACTGATCCTGCAGTCAGCCGCGGATGACGCGGACTATCTGTATGACGAGGTGGGCAGCATCTTAAAGATCCGCGAGATCCAGACGGAGAAGCGGGAACTGCTGGAGGCGCTGGAGCTCTACTACCGCGTGTTCTTCCTGGGCCTTTCCCCGGAGGAGGCGGACGCGTGAGGCCGGTGACCATCGGTTCCGTCACGTTCCCCGACAACGTCTTTCTGGCGCCCATGGCCGGCGTGACGGACTCGCCGTTCCGGCGCATCTGCCGGCGTTTCGGGTGCGGGCTGGTGTACACGGAGATGGTCAGCGCCAAAGCCATCTACTACGGCAACCCCGGCACGGACGAACTGCTGGCCTTCCACCCGGAGGAAGCGCCGGTGGCGGTGCAGCTGTTCGGGTCGGACCCGGACATCTTGTCTGCCATGGCGGAGCGCATCGAGGAGCCATTCGCACTGATCGATGTCAACATGGGGTGCCCGGTGCCGAAGATCGTTAAAAACGGCGAGGGGTCGGCGCTGATGAAGGACCCGCAGCAGGTGTTCGCCATCGTGGATGCGCTGGTGAAGCGCGTGCACAGACCCGTCACGGTGAAGTTCCGCAAGGGGTTTGACGAAGACCACGTGAATGCCTGCGAGGTGGCAAAAGCCTGCGAGGCGGCCGGTGCCGCGGCGGTGGCCGTGCACGGGCGGACGCGCGTGCAGATGTACGGCGGCCGGGCCGACTGGGACATCATCCGCCGGGTGAAGGAAGCCGTGGCCATCCCGGTCATCGGCAACGGGGATATCTTCAAGGCAGAAGACGCCCTGCGCCTGCAGGAGGAAACCGGGTGCGATGCCGTCATGGTGGCCCGGGGGGCCGAAGGCAACCCGTGGCTCTTCCGCGATATCCGCGCTCTGCAGGAGACGGGCGAAGTGCCGGAGCGGCCGGCCATCCCGGAGGTGCAGCGCGTCATGAAAGAGCACCTGCAGCTGGCGGTGGAGGACTTCGGGGAGCGCCAGGCGGTGCTGCGCCTGCGCAAGCACCTTTCCTGGTACACGGGAGGCATTCCCGGCTCAGCGGCGTTCCGGCGCATCATCAACGCCGCGGAAACGCCCGCAGAAGCCGAAAAAGCCATCGAAATGCTCTCTTGACAAGAAAAGATCTTGTGCTATAATCTGTGCTTACAGGTGAAGAACCGCCTGACGGAGAGAAGTCTCCGTCAGGCGGCTCTGCGTTGTCTGTTTGCCGCGCAGAAGTATCAGCGGAAAAAGGAGAGGTACAAAATGGCAGAGAAGAAGCATATCATGACGTATGCCGGCCTGAAGGCTTACGAAGATGAACTGCAGGATCTGAAAGTCAACCGCCGCAAAGCGGTGGCCCTGAAGATCAAGGAAGCCCGCGAGCAGGGCGACCTGTCGGAGAATGCCGAATACGACGCCGCCAAGGACGAGCAGCGGGACATCGAAGCCCGCATCGAGCAGCTGGAGGCGCTGTTAAAGAACGCGGAAGTGGTGGTCGAGGACGAAGTGGACCCGAACCGCGTGAGCGTCGGCTGCGCCGTGAAGGTGCTGGACGTGGAATACGACGAGGAGATCGAGTTCCACATCGTGGGCCCGAGCGAGACCAACAGCCATGAGAACCGCATCAGCAACGAGTCCCCCGTGGGCAAGGCGCTGATCGGCTGCGAAGCGGGCGAACTGGTCAACGTGGAGACCCAGATGGGCATCATCCAGTACAAAGTGCTGTCCATCACGCCGGCCTCGGCGCTGTAAGACTAAACGGAAGGCTGTCCGGCACACAGGGTGCCGGACCGCTTCGTATTTAAGGAGAACCGTATGGCAGAAGCGAGAATGAACGCAGAGCAGGACATCAACCAGATCCTTAAGGCGCGCCGTGACAAACTGGCCGCGCTGCAGGAGGCGGGGTGCGATCCGTTTGCCATCACCAAGTTTGACGTGACGGACCACACCGCGGACATCACCGACCACTTCGACGAGTACGAAGGGAAGACCGTGACCATCGCCGGCCGCATGATGTCCAAGCGCGTCATGGGCAAGGCGTCCTTCGGCAACGTGGCGGACAAGGTGGGCAACATCCAGATCTACGTCTCCCGGGACTCTCTGGGCGATGAGCCTTACGCCGCGTTCAAGCGCATGGACATCGGCGACATCGTGGGCGTGCACGGCACCGTGTTCCGCACCCAGAAGGGCGAGAAGTCCATCCACTGCGACCAGGTGACGCTGCTGGCCAAGAGCCTGCAGCCGCTGCCGGAGAAGTTCCACGGCCTGACCAACACGGACCTCCGCTACCGTCAGCGCTACGTGGACCTGATCATGAACCCCGAAGTGCGCGAGACCTTCATCAAACGCTCCGCCATCATCCGCGAGATCCGGTCTTTCCTTGACGGCCGCGGGTTCATGGAAGTGGAAACGCCTATGCTGGTGAGCAACGCCGGCGGTGCGGCGGCCCGCCCGTTTGAGACGCACTACAACTCCCTCAATGAAGATGTGAAGCTGCGCAT
>CAMJGH010000022.1 GCA_946405185.1 uncultured Lachnospiraceae bacterium | reverse complement strand
CTTCCGACGCCACCAGGTCGTTATACTGCGTCTTCATGAACTCGTAGCGTTCGGACACTTCCTTATATTCATCGATGGCGTTGACGTTGACCGGTCCCAGCGCCTTGATGGCCCGCTTGTGCTCGGCCACGCCGGCCCGCAGGGCGGTCACGCCCATGCTGTCGTCCTCATCACCCGCATACGCCTCCGCCTCGGAAGGCGTCATCTCGTATTCGGAATAGAGATACGCCGCGCGGTCCTCCAGCCAGGACAGGTGCGTCTCGCGCTGGCTCTCCAGGCGGATCAGCTCGCGGTCCAGCAGGCTGCTCTTGCCGGTCAGTTCCTCCCGGCGGTCAAAGAACTGCTTCTGCTCCTTCTGCAGACGGTCCTTCTCCTCCTGGTGCACGCGCTGCTCTTCGGCGCTGTCGGCGGCCGTCTGCCGGAGGGCGGCGATGCGCACCTCGTGGTCTTTGATGGCCTCCTCGCGCTCCGCAATGCCGGCTTCGATCTCCGACACACCGGAGGACAGGCGCTCCTGCTCCTCGCGGATGGCCTGCATCTCCGCCGCCAGACGGTCTTTTTCCTGGCGGATGAAGCCGGCGCCCGCCGTCAGTTCCGTGACGGACAGCTGAACGGCCGTCACCTCCGCGGATGCAGCCTCCGCCGCCTCGCGGAGCGTCTTCTCCGCTTCGGCCAGCGCGGCCAGTTCGCCGCGGATCCGCTCCACCGCTTCCTGGGCGGTACGGATGGTCTCCTCCCGCTCTTTGCCTTCGGCCTGCTGCGCCTGGATGCTTTCTTTCAGTGCATCGCGCTCGCCCGACAGGTCACGGGTGCCGTCGCCGATGCGGGCCAGTTCCGCCCGAATCTGCTCACAGGTGACCGCCGCAGTCTGGCGTTCCACCTCGCGGGTCTTGCGCTCCTCGCCCACGGCTTCCAGCTGGGCGCGCAGGTACTCGGACTCGTCCGCCGCGCGCTTCAGGCCGGCCTCGCATTCCTCCTGGCGCTTCTTCCAGGAAGCAGCCGTCTTCTCACTCTCTTCGATCTCGCGGCGGCGGCCAAGGAGGTTGCCCTTGGTCTTGTAGGCACCGCCGGTGATGGACCCGCCCGGACGCAGGAACTCACCGTCCAGCGTCACAATGCGCAGCGAATGGCGGAACTTCCCCGCCAGTTCCAGCGCGGTATCCATGTTCTCACACACGATGATCCGCCCCAGCAAACTGTCCACCAGTCCGGCCAGATCCTTGTCTGCCGTGACCAGGCGCGAAGCCGGCCCGATCACGCCTTTGGCCGTCAGCGCCGACGGCGGCAGCTTGCCGGCGTCCGTCTCGATGCCATCGAGCGGCAGGAACGTGGCACGGCCCAGCCGCTCGGCCTTTAACATCCCGATGATGCGCTTGGCCGTATACTGCGTGTCCGTCACGATGTTCTGCATCGCGCCGCCCAGCGCCGTCTCCACGGCGGTCTCGTACTTCGCTTCGGTGTGGATCAGATCCGCCACCACGCCGCGGATGCCGGGGTAATCTTTCCGGCGCTCCATGACCGCGCGCACGGTGCCCGAATACCCTTCGTAGCGCTCCGCGATGGCGCGCAGCGACTCCGCGCGCGAGTGGGCGGCGTGGTATTTCTGACCGGCCGCAAACGCTTCGTCCGAGAGGCGCCGGGTCTCGCCCGCCAGCTCATCCTGCCGCTCCGTCAGGTTCCGGTAGACGCCGTCCAGTTCGGTCACCTGTCTGGCCGCAGCGGCGGCTTTCTTCTCTTCTTCGGCCAGGCGAGCCTTCACGCGGTCCTCATCGGAACCGGAGGCGGCCAGCTGCCCTTCGATGACTTCGAGTCTGGCCGTATCCGCCGCCAGGCGGGCCTTCGCGCCTTCCGCCTGGGCAGCCGTATCGGCAGCCTCGTTCATGGCCGCCATCAGCGCGGCGTTCTTATCTTCGGTCTCGCGCCGGTTGTCCTCCTGGCGCTTCTGCGCTTCCACATAAGCCGCCTGCCGGGCATCAGCCTCCGCCAGGGCGGCCTCCCGCTTCCCGGCGGCCTCCTCTTCGCGGGCCGTTACCGTTTCGATGTCCTTCTCATGGGCTGCCAGCGACGCCGCCAGTTCCTCCAGGCGGCCGCCGATGGAGCCTTCGCGGTCACGCGCGGCGCGGATCTGCTCGCGGAACACACCGATCTCGCCCTCCGCGGCCTTCGCTTCCATCTCGGCTTCCGAACTGCCCGTGCGGGCACCCTCGATCAGGCTCTCCAGGCCGCTCAGACGGTCTTCCAGCTCTTCATAGCGGGCTTTGAGTTTCTCTTCTTCGGTCTGGGTGTCCGCCAGTTCGTCCTTCACGATGGTCAGGCGGTCTTCGGTCTCGGCCAGGCGCTTTTCGTGCGTCCCGTACTCCATCGAGAACAGGCGCACGTCCATCTTCTTTAGTTCCTCACGCAGCTTCAGGTAGGTGCGGGCGGTCTCGGACTGGCGCGAGAGCGGCCCCACGCGGCGCTCCAGCTCGTTCACGATGTCCGTGATGCGCGCCAGATCCTGATGCTCGCGGTCAAGCTTGCGCACCGTCTCCAGCTTGCGGCGCTTGAACTTCACGATGCCGGCGGCTTCATCAAAGAGTTCGCGGCGGTCCTCCGGCCGGGTACTTAAGATCCGGTCGATCTGGCCCTGCCCGATGATGGAGTACCCTTCCTTGCCGATGCCGGTATCGTAAAAGAGCTCCTGCACATCGCGCAGGCGGCAGATGCTGCCGTTGATCAGATATTCGCTCTCACCCGACCGGTACACCCGGCGGGCCACGGTCACCTCGTCAAAATCGATGGCCAGCGCGTGGTCGGAATTGTCCAGCGTGATGGCCACGTAGGCGGAACTCTGCGGCTTGCGGTTCTGCGTGCCGGCAAAGATGACGTCCTGCATGGACGCCCCGCGCAATTGCTTCGCGCTCTGCTCGCCCAGCACCCACCTCACCGCGTCGCCTACGTTGCTCTTGCCGGAGCCGTTGGGCCCCACGATGCAGGTGATGCCGTTGTGGAACTCAAACAGCAGTTTATTGGCAAACGACTTGAAGCCGTTCACTTCGATGCTTTTTAAATACATCCGGTGGTGTTTCCCTTCGTTGTCGGTAGTGTCATTCGGCCTTCATGCGCTTTAAGGCTTCATAGGCGGCTTTCTGCTCCGCCGCCTTCTTCGAGCGGCCGCACCCCGTGCCGAGGCACGTGTTCCCGCTCCACACTTCGGCCGTAAACGACCGGTCGTGCTCCGGCCCGGTCATGCCGGTGATCCGGTAGTCCGGCAGTTCGCCGGTACGTTTCTGCACTTCGGCCTGCAGGATGGTCTTGGCGTCGTAAAAGAGGCGCTTTTCCTCGATATCGTTCAGGATAAAGCGCATGACGAACGCTTTTGCGGCGGCAAGGCCACCATCCAGGTAGATGGCTCCGAGCAGCGCTTCCATGGCATCCGATGTCACCGAAGGGCGCATGCGCCCGCCGGTAGCCTCCTCGCCTTTGCCCATGCGCAGGTAGTCACCCAGGCGGATGGCCTCCGCGTCCTGCGCCAGCGTGGGCTCACAGACCAGCGAGGCGCGCAGTTTGGAGAGTTCGCCCTCCGGCTCTTCGGGATGCTCATGGTAGAGATAGTCGCTCGAGAGGAGTTCGAGTACGGCATCGCCCAGAAATTCCAGGCGCTCGTTGCACTCTTCCGGCTCGTCCGTCTCATTCAGCCACGAGCTGTGCGTAAGCGCAACGGTAAGGAGGTGCGGGTCCGAGAACCGGTATCCGATCGCCTCCTGCAAGAGAGTCTGTTTATTCTTCATGTGATCTGTCGCTCCGATCCGATACGGAAAGCGAACTGCCGGAAACCCGGCAGTCCGCCCCTCTTCCGCTTACTTCGCGGCTTCTTCGATGCGGCGCACCGCGTCGCCAACGGTCTGGATCTGCATGGCCTCCTCATTGCTGATGGAGATCTTGTACTTGTCCTCGATGGCCATCACGATCTGGAAGACATCCAGGGAATCTGCCCCCAGATCATCGATGAACGTGGTGTCCATGGTGAGTTCCTCATCGTCATCCATCTGAAGGACCGAGCGCACCAGCTCCTGCAGATACTCAAAGACTTCGTTTTCCATTGTACTGCTCCTTTCGACGGCGATCACTTCTTCGCCATCATCTCCTTGATCTTTTCATCCATATGCTGTTCACGGAAGCGCACGCACTGCGAGACCGCCGTGCGGATCTCGCCGGCTTTCGCGCTGCCGTGGGTCTTGACTACCAGGCCGTTTAAGCCAAGCATCGGCGCACCGCCGTACTCGGCCGCGTCGAACGTCTTCATCAGGCCTTTTAAGGAGGGCTTGATCAGAAGCCCGCCGATCTTGCCGCGGACACTGCTCATCAGCGCCGCCTTGATCTGCGAAAGCAGCGCCTTCGCGGTGCCTTCGTACATCTTTAACGCCACGTTGCCGGCAAAGGCTTCGCACACCACCACATCCGCCGCCCCGAACGGGATGTCGCGGGCTTCCACGCTGCCGATGAAATTGATGTCCTCACAGGCTTTCAGGAGCGGCATGGTCTCCTTGACAAGGGCATTCCCCTTGTCCTCTTCCGCGCCGATGTTCATCAGCCCGACGGTCGGGTTCTTGATGCCCACCACGCCTTCCATATAGGCCGCGCCCATGCGGGCAAACTGCACCAGGTGCTCCGGCCGGGCATCCACGTTGGCGCCGCAGTCGATCAAAAGCGACGGGCCGCTGGTGGTGGGAAGGACCGGCGCCAGCGGAGGGCGTCTCACCCCCGGAATGCGCCCGACCAGAAGCTGCGCGCCTACCAGCAGCGCCCCCGTGCTGCCGCTGGAGATAAAGCAGTCGGCCTTGCCTTCCTTCACCAGGTTCAGGCCCACCGTCATGGAGGAGTCCTTCTTGGTGCGGATGGCCGCGACCGGCGGCTCCGCCGTCTCGATGACTTCCGAGGCCGGCACCACCGTCAGGCGGTCCTTGTCATAGGAAAGACCTGCCAGGATGGGCTCCACCGCTTCCGGCCTGCCGGTCAGAAGGATCTGCACCTCCGGCTGGTCGGCCAGTGCCGCCACGGCACCCTTGACGATCTCCTCCGGCGCGTTGTCGCCGCCCATGGCATCGATAGCTACACGGATCATACTCACAATCCCCTCTGTTTCTTTACTGCTGCGGCATCATCCAGTCAAGGATATGCCGGATGTAGACATCCCAGAAATCCCACTCGTGCCCGCCGGGGCCTTCCTCGTAGGTCAGGTCTGCGCCCATCTTCTCGAAGCGGGCCTTGGCGTCCAGGTTCATCTGGTACAGGAAGTCCTCGGTGCCGCAGGCCATGTACATCTGCGGAACGCAGCCGGCCGCTTTGTCCTTCTCAAAGAGAGCGAACAGATCCGCCTGGGTACCCTTCAGGTCTTCCACGTCGCCGAAGATGGCCTGACGGCGGAAGACGCTGGCCTGGCTGGCACCAAACAGATTGCAGATATCCAGCGCACCGCTCATGCTGGCGGTCTTGCCGTAGAGGTCCGGTCTGGTCAGCGCCAGGTAGTAGGCACCGTATCCGCCCATGGAGAAGCCGGCGATGAAGGTCTTCTCGCGGTCCTTACTGGCCGGGAACAGGCGGGTGATGTACTCGGGCAGTTCCTCGGTGAAGTAGGTCTTCCACTTGTCGCCGACGGCCATATCCTGATAGAAGCTGTTGCCGGCGCCGCACATGACCAGCATGCAGCGGTGCTTTTCGGCGGCGCGCTCCACCGACGAGAACCGCGGCCAGGAGGACTCGTTGCCGTAGGCCCCGTGCAGCAGATAGACGACCGGCAGGCCTTCTTCGTAGGCAAAACCGGACTTCCCGTTGGAATCAACGATCTGCTCGTTGCCCGTGGGCGTGGGGATCACCACGTTGATGGTCGTGTTGCGTCCCAGCACGAAGCTGAAGTAGGTGCATTCCAGAAACATATCATCCTCCTTGTCCGCACGGCGGAATTTCCATTCCGCCCTGTCCTTTTAACCCTAGTGACATACTATACCAAAAAAAGCGCCGCCCGTAAACCGTTTCGTCCACGGAGGCGCTTCACTTTTTCGGGGGAATCCGACCATGATAAAAGCCTGCCGGAAGCCGGCAGGCTTGTTATCACCGTGTCTTAGTCGACCGATACGATCTCTCTCTTGTTGTAAGAGCCACAGGCCTTGCACACCCGATGAGGCATCATCAGAGCGCCGCACTTGCTGCACTTGACAAGATTGGGAGCGGTCATTTTCCAGTTGGCGCGGCGGCTGTCGCGGCGGGCCTTGGAATGTTTGTTCTTCGGGCAAATGGACATTTCTACACCTCCTTGCTTTTTTCAAAGATTTCACGGATGACGGACATGCGCAGATCTTCCGACGAATGGTCGTCGCAGCTGCATGCGGTGGTGTTCCGGTTGCAGCCGCAGACCCTGCAGAGTCCTTTGCAGTCTTCACGGCAAAGCACTTTCATCGGCAGATTTGAGATCAGCTCGTCCTCTGCAAGCAGGTCCACGTCCAGATCGGTTCCGATCACATAGGGCTGCTCATCCAGATCAGCCGCCCGCTGCTCGGGTGTCTTGCGCAGATCGATCTCCCGCTCAAACTCCAGCGGGACTTCCACAGGCACCGGTGTCAGGCACCGGTCACAGGGGATCTCAAAGCGCATGCACGCCTTACCGTCTATCGTCATTTTGCCGTTCTTCTCGTGGTGGATGACCAGAGAGACCGGATCCGCCGACGTCACCCGGTAGGTGAGGCCGAATGCGGAGTACTCTGACTTGTCGTACGGTACCTGAACCTGGATGGTCTTGTCATTCTGGTTCAGAAGGTCAGCAAGCGAAAGCATCATAAATAAGCGCACTCCCACACGCTCGTACGATTATAGAGAAACACTGCGGGTTTGTCAAGGGGAATTTTCCGCAGACAGAAAGCATATAAACCGCTTGCAGACAAGGCGTTTTCATTCGCCTCCCGAGCACATAGGCCACCCCCTGCGGCTCCTCAAAGGCCATCTCGCAGCAAAGCTGCTCGATGACCGTTGGCCGTCGAGTGCGTGCTCGTGCAAGCACGGCACGCATTCTCCGGCCGTATCGCCCAAGTCGCCTCGGAGGTGGCCTATGCTGCTCTTGGTCGGCGATCCCGGCAGTTATCCCCGCCGGGTACGTACCCGCCCTCTTTCAATCACTTCGCAGAGACAAACTCCATTGTCTCTGTAAATCGTCCGGGCGTCTCCCCACACCGGAACGTCCCTGCGGGAGCAAAAGCCGACCTGCCTTTGGCGGTGACTTGGGACGGAGCCGCCGGAGGCAGGTCGGTTTTGCTTCTAAATGCCTTTGCGCTTACTGAGCCTGCGCCTGAACGGCGGTGATGGCGATGACACCGACGATGTCTTCGGAGCTGCAGCCGCGGGACAGGTCGTTGACGGGGCGGGCGATGCCCTGGGTGATAGGGCCGTAGGCTTCGGCTTTGGCGAGGCGCTGCACCAGCTTGTATCCGTTGTTGCCGGCGTCAAGATCCGGGAACACGAGGACGTTGGCCTGGCCGGCGACGGGGCTGCCCGGAGCCTTGCTGGCGCCGACGGACGGCACCATGGCGGCATCCGCCTGCAGTTCGCCGTCCATCAGGTACTGCGGATACTCGCGCTTGGCGATCTCCACGGCGGCGACCACTTTGTCCACGTCGGGGTGCTTGGCAGAACCCTTGGTGGAGTGCGACAGGAACGCAACCTTCGGCTCCACACCGACCAGCAGTTCGAAGCTGGCGGCGGAATCACCGGCGATGGCGGCCAGGCGCTCGGGATCCGGGTTCTGCTCCAGACCGGAATCTGCGAAGATGAAGGTGCCGTTGGCGCCGTACTCGCAGTTCGGCACGACCATCAGGAAGAACGCAGACACCAGCTTGCTGCCGGGTTTGGTCTTGATGATCTGCAGGCTCGGGCGCAGCGTGTTGGCGGTGGAATGGCAGGCACCGGAGACAACGCCGTCCGCCTGGCCCATCTTGACCATCATGCAGGCATAGTACATATAGTCGCCGAGCAGGAGTTCTTTGGCCTTCTCTTCGGTCATGCCTTTGGCCTTGCGCAGCTCGGTCAGTTCCCTGATGTAAACGTCCGTCAGCTCGCTGGCTTCAGGATTGATGATGGTGGCCTTGGAGATGTCCAGACCCTCGGAATACTTCTCAACCAGATCCGGCGTACCGATGATGATGATGTCCGCGATGTCCTCGGCCAGCACCTGCGCGGCGGCCTCGTACGTGCGGCGGTCCATGGACTCAGGCAGCGCGATGCGCTTCTTGTCCTGTCTGGCTCTCTCTTTGATGGTATCAATAAAGCCCATTTTCAGTTTCCTCCTGCTCTCTCATTCGTTGATCAACATGAGTGTCGGCCCTCCCGGAGGAAGGCCGACAAACATCATAGCACAAAAGTAACGCTGTGAAAAGAATCTTTACTCTTCAAACGCCGCGTTTGAGACATCCAGCTCATGTTCTTCCCGTTTAACAGATGCCTTATCCTGATCACCCCGGACAAACCGCATGGTGTATCTGTTACAGTCTCACCGGATAGTCCGGTTCGCCGCCGCTCAGTACCGACAGGATGGATCGGAGCGCCGTCCGGGCGGCCATGCGGTTGGTCTCCTTTGTCAAAGCGGCCACATGAGGGGACAGGATCAGATGCGGTGCCTTCAGCAACGGACTGTCCGGAGCAGGAGGTTCCTGCTTATAGGCATCCAGAGCGGCGCCGGCCAGCCGGCCGCTTTCAAGCGCCGCGCAGAGCGCGTCTTCATCCACCAGGCTGCCCCGTGCGGCATTGATCAGCCGGGCGCCCGGCTTCATCTGCGCTATCGTTTCCGCCCCGATCAGGTTCTCGTTTTCCTTCGTTCCCGGCAGATGCAGGGACAGGATGTCGCTCTTTGCCAGAAGATCCTCGAAGCTTACGCTTTTTACATTCAGCATGCGGCCGGCCGCATCGTCAAAATACGGATCGTATGCCAGAAGCCGCACGTGAAAACTCCGAAGCAGCCCCGCCAGTCGTTTGCCTATGCGTCCGAAGCCTAAGAGTCCGACCGTCTTGCCGCGCAGCTCCTCCAGCATTTCGTGATCCCAGCGGCCTTCTCGTAATTCCCTCTCCCGGACAGGCTGTTCCTTTAAGAGCGCCAGCATCAGCATCAGGGTATGTTCCGCCACCGCGTAGGCGTTGTCTATCACACCCAGACGGATATTCCGCTCTTTTGCGGCGGCCAGGTCGATGTTGTCCAGGCCCACGCCCAGACGGATGATCACCTGCAGATCCTCAGCCCCCCGCAGCAGCTCCGCATCGTATTTTTCTCCCCCGGCTACCACCGCGGACGCACCGTCCAGCATGGCCGCCATGTCCTTCCGGGAAAGACGCTCGCCGCTGCGGTTTGCCCGTACCGCAAGCCCGGCCGCTTCCCATTCTTCCAGCCCGTCCCTCCCGATCAGTTCGGGGAAGGAACGGAAGGGAAAGGCCACGACAGGTTTTTTATCCGGCCAAAGGACCGCCGGCGCGGGGACTTCCTCTTTCGCTGATCGCTGCCCTTCCAGCTTCCGGCGGATCATGTCCACGATCTCGTCCCGGGGCACCTCCCGTTCGGTTACATTCACCGATATCCTCTCCGGCGCCCAGTCCGCCCGATCCATGCCGCGCGCGATGAAGCGCTCGTCAAATTCCCCGCGCGTCATGGAAAAGGAAAAACTCTCCCCTTCATGCAGCGGATAATGATCCTGCAGCGCATGCCCGGGATGGCGCTTCGCCCCCCTGTCCCGCTCTATATAGCGCTCATAAAAAACCTGCGGATCGCCGGTCAGCTCCACGACGGCCATTTCCGGCCGGTAACTCCTCACCAGTTCCATCAGCCGGGCGGCTGAAGATCCGTCGAAATTGTTGTCCACGATCGCGCTGTCGCCGTTTTTGAGCAGTGTTTCTATCTCCTGCAGCAGGATGGCGTTCGCGGCATGATCCAGCGCCCGCTTCTCCGCGTAATTGCGGAAGCCCAGCGTATCGAACAGTTCCTCCTTGATCCGGTCTTTCTCCAGGAGGGGATAGGAAAAAGCAGCCTGCACCGCCCGCGCGAGCCGGCTTTTTCCGCTGGCCGGCATACCTGTCAGGATGATCAGCTGCATAGCGGCTCCCCTCCCCGTACAGCGCCGACCAGGCGCCTGGCATTGTCCGTGATAACCGCCCAGTCACGCGCAGCGATCAGTTGTTTATTGAACAGGCAGCCGGCTACGCCCGCCCCGCAGGCTCCCGCCGCCAGATAAGCACCGATGTTTTTGTCGTCCAAGCCGCCCACGGCCAGAAGAGGGATATTGGAGAGCGGCGCCGATACCGTCTTAAAGTAAGCCGGCCCGACAAGATTTGCCGGGAAGACCTTTACAAGATCAGCCCCGAAGCGGTACGCCGACGAAATTTCCGAAGGGGTGAGCGCACCGGGTATGGAAACCAGTTCTTTTTCCCGGGTCGCGCGGATCACGGCCTCATTGGTGTCCGGAGAGACGATAAAGCGGCCGCCGGCCTGTCTGGCCAGTTCCACCATTTCGGGGCTTGTGACCGTTCCGGCACCGAACCGCATGTCCGCCCCCAGTTCGTTTATCAGCAGACGGATATGCTCAGCCGTTGCCAGCCGCTGCGCCTCATCTTTCTGATCGAAAGTCAGTTCCAGAAAGTGTATCCCGCCTTTTAACAATGCCTCCGCCAGGCGCAGGATCTCATCCTGACTGTAGCCGCGCACGATCGCGATGATCTTTTCCTGTTCCATTCCCCGGATGATACTCTGACGATCTGTTCCCATTCCGAGCCTCCTTTCCTCTGTTATGTATTATATAGCGCTCTGCACACTTTTCAAATATTGAATGACACCAGGGTCAAAAGGTCAGAACGGGCATGCTTGCATGCACGTTTCTGAACTTGGGACCCGCAAAACACGAAGAACGGAGCGATTTTGCGCTTGAAAAGCGCAAAATGGCGGGAGTTCTGAGTGTTTTAGCAGCACATGGCACGCGCAGCGTGCGTGCTGCGTGTCATAGCTGGGGGCAAAACTTGTTTTGACCCCAGCATCAGATTGAATCTTGCAATTCTGTATACTTTCAAACGTATTTGCCGCTTCATGAAACCGGCTTCTCTCCCGTCTTTTCCTGCTCTGTCAGCAGATTTCCCTCCGGCAGTGAGGCCGCCTCCTGAATACAGTCCTCAAGCAGTTTTTTCATACTTCATGCCCCTTTCGTGTATGGTATAATGAATAAACCAATCTCCCCGGAGGCCAGCCATGACCATCGCCGCCGTCATCGCCGAATACAACCCCTTTCACGCCGGGCATGCGTACCACATCGCCGAGACCAGGCGCCTTACCGGCGCCGACGGCGTGCTGGTGCTGATGTCGGGGGATTTTGTGCAGCGTGGGGAGCCGGCGGTCTTTGACAAGTTCACGCGCACCCGGATGGCCCTGGCGGCCGGTGCGGACGTGGTGGTAGAGCTGCCGCTTCCGGCTGCCTGCGGCAGCGCCGAGTACTTTGCCGAGGGCGGCGTGCGGCTGGCGGATGCGCTGGGCGCGGACTTCCTCTCTTTCGGAAGCGAGACAGATGATCTGACGCGGATGGAAGCGGTAGCGGCCATTCTGGCGGACGAGCCGAAAGCATACAAAGAAGCATTGCAGAGAGAGCTGAAAAACGGTGCCACCTTCGCGGCCGCCCGGGAAGCAGGCGTGATGGCGGCACTGGCCTGCTCATCCGATGCGGATCTTTTCGAAAATCCCGGTGCAGTTACCGGACAGGAAGCCGCTGTCTTCCATGCCATCCTCTCCTCGCCCAACGCCGCGCTGGGGCTGGAGTATCTGAAAGCCATCAGACGGCAGAAGGCCGCTCTGCGGCCGGTCATCGTGAAGCGAGCCGGCGCCGGGTATCATGAGACTGGTCTGCCGGCCGGCACAGAGCGGGCAGACGGGCTCTTCCCTTCCGCCACCGCTCTGAGGAAAGCCCTGCACGAAGGCACACCTTATCCGGAACTGCCGGGGGCATTTCTTCACGCAGAAATCTCACCCGACCGGACGTCCTGCCCGCTCTTCGCGGACGATATGACCGCCGCCCTGCACCACGCCCTGCTGACTCCTGCGGCGGATGTCTGGGACATGCCGGAAAGCCTCGCGAGGCGCCTTACCGATCGGCGCGAGCCGTTCGGCAGCTGGACAGAGCTGTGCCAGAAGTACAAGACCAAAGACCTGACGTACACCCGCCTCTCCCGCGCGCTGCTGCACCGGGTGCTGGGGGTAACCTGCGCGGACGCGGAAGGCTTCTGTGCACCGGAGGCACTGTACGGGCGCATCCTCGGGCTGCGCAAAGGTTCCCCTCTTCCCGCTCTGCTCAAAGAAAAAAGCCGCATCCCTCTCATCACGAAACTCTCGGACGGGGAAGCGGCTCTGGCCGGCCGGACGGCCGGGTATTATCTGAAGAAAGATATGATGGCCCACGAATGGTACCGGACGCTTGTCTGGGAAAAACATGGCGTGACGCTGCCGGAGGAACACCAGGCAGGCATCGTCATGCACCAGTAGGGGACGTATCATTTTTGGTGCATTTTGCACCACTTGGGGACGTATCATTTCTGGTGCATTTTGCACCACTTTTGATACGTCCCCAACTGGTTCACGCGGCCAGCCACAGGGCCAGCATCACCACCACGCCCAGCGCGATGCGGTACCACCCGAACACCGTGAAGTCATGCTTCTTGATGTAGCCCATCAGGAAGCGGATGGCCAGTACCGACACCACGTAGGCCACCACCATGGCGATGAGCAGTACGCCGATCTGCGTGCCGGAGAAGGCGAAGCCGTACTTGACCATCTTCAGGGCGCTGGCGCCGAACATGACCGGCACGGCCAGGAAGAACGTGTACTCCGCCGCCACCGCGCGGGAGCACCCTAACAGCAGACCGCCCAGGATGGTCGCGCCGGACCGGGAGGTGCCGGGGATCAGCGCCAGCACCTGGAACAGGCCGATGCCGATGACGGTCGGGATGTCCAGCTTTTCCAGGTTGCGGATGCGGGCCTTCCGGGTGGCGTTGCGCCGCTCCACCAGCAGGAACCCCACGCCGTAGACGATCAGCATGATGCCGATCACCCACGCATTGTACAGGTGTGCATCCAGCCAGTCATCCAGCAGCACGCCGATGATCCCGGCGGGCACGCAGCCGATCAGGATCTTCAGCCACAGCACCCACGTCTCCTCGCGGGCATCCTTGTCTTTGGCCGGGTCCCAGGGGTTTAACTTGCGGAAGAACAGCCGCACCACCGCCAGGATGGCACCCAGCTGGATGACCACGTTGAACATCGAAAGAAACTCTTCCGTAAACACGTCCGCCGCCTTGAAAGGCAGGAACGTTTCCACCAGGATCATATGGCCCGTGGACGAGATGGGCAGCCACTCGGTGATGCCCTCCACGATGCCGATCAGCAGGACTTTCAGCCACTCAAAAACGTTCATATCTCACCTCGCAAAACCGGGCTTTCACCCGATGTTTTCGATCTGCCAGTCGATGGGCGACAGCCCGTTGGCCACAAGGAAAGCGTTTGTCCGGGAGAACGGCCGGCTCCCGAAAAAGCCGCGGGAAGCCGACAGGGGGCTTGGATGCGGGCTTTCGATGATCAGGTGCTTCGGGTTGTTCAGGAGCGCCTTTTTCTGCTGCGCCGGCCTCCCCCACAGGATGAAGACCACCGGCCGGTCCACGGCGTTGACCGCGCGGATGGCGGCATCGGTAAACTCCTTCCAGCCGATGTCCGCGTGCGAGAACGCCTGATGCGCGCGCACCGTCAGTACGGTGTTGAGCATCAGCACGCCCTGCCTGGCCCACTTTTCCAGGTACCCGTTATCGGGGATGTAGCACCCGCAGTCGGCCTGCAGTTCCTTGTAGATGTTCTGCAGGGAGGGCGGGATGTCGATGCCGGGCTTCACGGAAAAGCTCAGCCCGTGCGCCTGGCCTTCCTCGTGGTACGGATCCTGCCCGAGGATCACCACCTTGACTTCCGAGAGCGGCGTCAGTTCAAATGCGGTGAAGATCTCATCCGCCGGCGGGTACACGCGGCGCGCGGCATACTCTTCCCGGACGGTCTTATACAGTCTGGCATAGTACGGTTTGGAAAACTCCGGCTTTAACGGCACCAGCCAGTCGTTCGCGATGGCTCCCATGTTTGCCTCCTCACAGCAAAAACAGATACGGCAAGCGTACCACATCCGGGCGCAATTCTCAAGAAGGGCTGCGGAAAGGCATTTCCGGTTTCCATACTGTACGAAACGTGGTATAGTTTGGATAACCGGCCTGCCCGACCGACAGGCTTTTTTTTCCCCGAAAGGAGTGCTTTCATGACTCTTCAGGAATGCGCCGCCAAGGCGGCTGCCATCCAGGGCAATATCGGACGCGTCATCATCGGGCGCGAGGACGTCATCCGCCACATCCTGGCGGCCATGCTGGCCGGCGGGCACGTGCTCATTGAGGATGTCCCCGGCACCGGCAAGACCATGCTGGCCCGGTCGCTCTCCCGCTCGGTGGACGCGGCCTTCTCGCGCGTTCAGTTCACGCCGGATCTGATGCCGGCGGATGTTACCGGCCTCACCTACTACCACCAGAAGGACCAGGAGTTCCGGTTCCGCGAGGGGCCCGTCTTCGCGCAGATCGTGCTGGCCGATGAGATCAACCGCGCCACGCCGCGCACGCAGTCGGCGCTCCTGGAGTGCATGGAGGAGCACCAGGTGACGGTGGACGGCGTCACGCACCCGCTGCCCGGGCTGTTCTTTGTCATCGCCACCGAGAACCCCATCGAGACCGCCGGCACCTTCCCGCTGCCCGAAGCGCAGCTGGACCGTTTCCTCATGAAGCTGTCCGTGGGCACGCCGGACGTGGCCGAGGAAGTGGCCATCTTAAACCGCTTCCTGACGGATTCGCCGTTGGAGACGCTCTCGCCCGTCTGCACGGCGGATGACATCACGCAGATGCAGGCGGCCGTGAAGACCGTTTTTGTGCACCCGTCGCTGCTGCAGTATCTGGCGGAGCTGGCCGCGGCCACGCGCTCTGCCCACGGCGTACGCTCGGGCGCCAGCCCCCGCGGGACGCTGGCCCTCATGCGCGCCTCCCAGGCGCTGGCCATGATCTCCGGGCGCGATTACGTGGTGCCCGAAGACATCAAGGAGCTGGCCGTGCCCGTGCTGGCCCACCGCCTGATCCTCTCCCACTTTGACCGCACCGATACCGCGGAAGCGCTGATCCGCCAGATCATTGATTCCGTCCCGGTGCCCACCGAGGAAGCCCTCTTCCGGAGGAACGTGACCGCATGACCACTCTCATCCTGATCGGCATCGCAGCCATCCTGCTCTTTGTGCTGCAGACAGTGCTCATCAAAAAGACCTGGAACAAGGGTCTTTCGGTCACGCTGTCCTTCGATCAGGCTGAACTGTCCGCCGGCCAGTCCGGCTCCATCTCCGAGGTGGTCACCAACAACAAGATCATCCCGGTGCCCATCCTGCACGTCAAGTTCTCGTGCGACCGGGCCATCCGGTTTGTGCAGGTGGAGGATTCCGCCCGCACTGACCGCACCTACAAGAACGATATCTTCTCGCTGATGTTCTATCAGCGCATCACCCGCACGCTGCCGTTCACCTGCCGGCAGCGCGGGTACTACACGCTGGAATCGGCAGACCTGGCAGCCTACCCGCTGTTTTTGCAGGAAGCCCTGCCCATGTCCCTCCCGCAGTTTTCGGAGCTGTACGTGTTTCCGGAGCCGGCCGATGCCGAACGGCTGATGCCCGTCTTCCGGCGCCTCACGGGCGAGATCATCGTCCGGCGCCGCCTGATCCCGGATCCGTTCGCGTTTTCGGGCATCCGCGACTACACCTTGCAGGATCCGTTAAAGACCGTCAACTGGAAAGCCTCCGCCCGGACGGGCTCGCTGAAAGTCAACACGTTTGACGGCACCTCCGGCGGGCGCGTCTGCCTGATCACCAACCTTGAGGACGACGGCGTGTGGAAGCGCACGCAGCTCATGGAGATGACGCTCTCCATCGCCTGCTCGCTGGCCGGGAAGTGCCTGGAAAACGGCATCGAGATCGTCTGGTATGCCAATGCCGGCAGCAAGGCCCGCCCGTACACCGTTGTGTCCGCCTCCGGCATCACGCAGTACGCGGACATCCTGCGGGCGTCCTCCCGCATCGATCTGGAAAACGGCATCTCCCCGTTCCGGGAACTGGTTCCGCGCGTCAATGCCTCCGCCGAAAGCCTGATGGACGCCTGCTGCGTGCTCATTTCGCCGGCACACGCCGCGCAGGCCTGGGAGACAGTCTCCTGCCTGTTCCAGACGTTTGATTCGCTGGATATGATCGTGCCGCGCTTCCGCGACGAAGAGCCGGCCAAGCCCGCCGACGGCCGTCTGGCCGTCCGCGTGACGGACTGGGAGGTGGAACGGCAGTATGTATAAGAGATCCCGTTACATCGTCATCATCCTGCAGAAGTTCGTGCTGACACTGGCCATCCTGGGGGCCCTTGTGCCCACGCTGCTGCCGGATATAGCCGTCTTTTTCCGCGTTCTGTGGATACTCGTCCCCCTGGCCGTCATCTGGGTGATCACCCCGTTCACCAAACGCTACTACCAGATCGTGCTGCTGCACCTGTTTCTGGCCGGATGCTGCATGCTGATCGCCGGCGGGCGCCTGACGGCTTCCGATTCCGGGCGCATCGGCCAGAACGGCATCCTGTTTCTGGCCGGCATCGTCTTTTCCGCCGTCCGGATGCTGTTCACGCTGATCTCCATGAGGGATATCGCCGAAGAAGGCGCCCAAAGGCTTGACACCGTCAGGCTGATCATGCCGGTGTTTCTCTTCTTCCCGGCGGTCTTTCTGGCCGGCCGGCACGGCATCCTGCCGTGGTACCGCCCGTTTTACAACATCCTTTTTTCCGCCTATCTGATCCTTTTGTTCCTGCGGCTCTATCTGACGCGCACCGCGGAGTTTGCCGAAGCCAACCGCCACACCAGTCAGATGCCCCTCGGGCAGATCGCCCGCGTCAACCACCGGTTCCTCCTGGTGTTCCTGGCAGCGGCGGCCGTCCTGTTCTTCCTGATGCCCATCTCACACCTGGAGCCCCTGATCCTGTGGATCCCGCAGCTGCTGCTCGCCGTGCTGCGCTGGGTGCTGAGCCGGTTTACGTACGTGGACGATAACGACCCCTCAAACACCAGCGGCTTTGCGCTCCCCCCGCCTCCCCCCGGCGATGAGACCGGAGAGGGAAACGCCTTCCTGATGCTCCTCGGCGAGATCCTCGGCGGCCTGGTGCTGGTGGCCGCAGCCGCCGCAGCCCTGCTGGCCGTCTACCGGTTCCTCTCCTCCCGCATCCGCCATCCGGAAGATGCCGATCTGGATGTCAAGGAATTCATCGGCGCTGACGAACGCGCGGAGCGGTCCGGCAAGAAGGGCATGTCCTCCCTGGCCTGGTACGACTACTCCCCGTCCGGCCGCGCCCGCCGCGCCTGGATCCGCGAACTGCTGGGCAGAAAAAAGAAAGAGTCCCTGCGGCCCTCACAGTCGCCGCAGGAACTCGAACACGCCGCCGGCCTGACAGACGCCGGCCCGCTGCACGATCTGTATGAAAAAGCCCGCTACTCCGAAGACGGCATCACCCGCGAAGAGTGGGACACCTTCCGAAACCGCTGATGAACCAAATGGGACGCCCCTACTGGTGCGGCAGATACGCCGCGAAGGCGCCGGGCACCGAGGCCCGCTCGCGGATCTCTTCCGCGCTCATCCACTCGCCGTCCGGGCGGGCTTCTTTGGGCACGTCCGCTTCATAGCCTACCATCCGCCATTCAACATGGGAGAACAGGTGCCTGGCCGCTCCCAGCGGCGTTACCGTAACCGGCACGCCCAGCTTCCCGCCAAGAAAGGCCTCCGCTTCGGCGGGGGTCATGTTCTTTTCTTCCCCCGGAAACTCGTACAGCCCCGCTAACAGCCCTTTTTCCGGCCGCTTGCGCAAAAGGTACCGGCCTTCCGATACCAGGCGGAAGATGGTCCGTTCCGCCACGCGGCGCTCCTTTTTGGCCAGGCGCAGGGGGTACTGTTCTTCGGTGCCTTCCGCGTGGCTCACGCACCAGGCGGCTGCCGGGCAGTTTCCGCAGTCCGGCGCGGCGTTCGGCAGGCAGACGGTCTCGCCCAGTTCCATCAGCATCTCATTGAAAGCCCCGGACGGAATTTCCTCCGGGTGGCCCGACAGCAGCACCGTCAGCATCTGCCGGGCTTCCCTGCGCACGGCCGGCTGCATCACATCGCGCCCGTCGGCAAAGAACCGGGCCAGCACGCGGCAGACGTTGCCGTCCACGGCCGGTACGGGCAGCCCGTAGGCCAGCGAGGCGATGGCCCCGGCGGTGTACTCGCCGATGCCGGGGAGTTTCACCAGTTTCTCATAGTCGGCCGGCAGCTGCCCGCCGCAGTCTTTTACCAGCACCTGCGCGCATTTTTTCAGATTGCGGGCGCGGGAGTAGTACCCCAGCCCCTGCCACAGCTTCATCAGGCGGTCATCATCCACCTCGGCCAGCGCCGCCGCGTCCGGCAGTTCGGCCATGAAGCGCTCGTAGTAGGGCTTCACGGTCTCGATGCGCGTCTGCTGCAGCATGATCTCCGAGATCCAGATGCGGTAGGCATTGCGCCCCGCGCGCCAGGGCATCTCGCGGCGGTGTTCTTCAAACCACGCCAGCATGGCCGGCGCGGCCTGCTCCAACCGCTTCACATCATAGCGTGATTCCGCCTCCGCAGCGGACCGTTCTTCTTTATTCTCACTCATATCGTTTCCACTCATTTTTCTTACGGCGCCCCGCTCCCGACCGGGTGGTCGCCTGCCGGCATCTTTTTCATCATCCAGATGCCAAACGCCAGGCCCGGGAAGAACGACAGCACGTACGCCAGCGGCTGTGCTTCCTGAATGCCCGCAAGCCCCCGCAGGTGCGCCAGGATCAGAAGCGTGGGGATAAAGCAGATGCCGCTGCGCAGCGACGACAGCACCGAAGCGCCCACCTTGTGCCCGGTGGACTGCAGCATCATCTCCGTGACCATGGCCATCGGGAAGAACCACAGCGCCCCGCACTGCAGGCGCAGCGCCCTTGTGGCGATGCGGATGACTTCCGGATCATCGCGGAAAATGCCGATCACATTCCCGGACAGCAGAAACATCACGGTAGTCGCCGCCATGATCAGGCCTTCTGCCGCCATCAGCGTGAAGCGGTACCCCTTGCGCACGCGGGAGTAATACCCCGCGCCGTAATTGAACCCGCTGACCGGCTGGAAGCCCTGCCCGATGCCGATGGCCACCGAAAACACAAAGAACGTCACACGCGAGACGATGCTCATAGCCGCCACCGCCGCATCCCCGTACGGCCTCACTTCCCAGTTGAGGATGATGGTAGCCGCCGACTGCAGCCCTTGCCGCAGGAGACTTGGCAGGCCGGTGGCGCAGATATTGCCGAGCAGCGCCGGCGTGATGAACGACGGCTGCAGCCGGCAGGTAGTCTTTCGGCGCAGGAACATGGACAGCAGCAGACAGAAGCCGAGGATCTGCGAGAGGCATGTGGACAGCCCCGCACCGGCCAGGCCCATGTCAAACCCGAACATCAGGATGGGATCCCCCGCCATGTTGACCACCGCGCCGGCAAACAGGCAGACCATGCCCAGCACGGCCTTGCCCTCGAAGCGCAGGATGTTGTTCATGGTAAAGCTGGACGTGATGAACGGCGCCGCGATCAGGATGTAGCGGATGTAGACCTTCGCGTGAGGCCGTATGGTATCGGTGCTTCCCAGGAACGAGATGACCGGATCCATGAAGACCGTGGTCAGCAGCGCGGCCGCCAGCCCGAATGAAAAGGAGAAACAGATGGCCGTGGAAGCGTGCCGGGACGCGTCGTCTTCCTTCTGCGCGCCTAAAAGCCTGGCGACCAGGCTCCCGCCGCCCTGCCCGCACATGAACCCGATGGCCTGCAGGATGGCCATGTAGCCGAAGACCACGCCCACCGCGCCGGACGCCGAGTTGCCCAGCTGCCCCACAAAAGCCGTATCCACCAGGTTGTAGACGTTCGTGACCAGCATGGAGATGACCGTGGGCACCGCGAGCGTCAGGATCAGCCGCGACACGGGCGTCTTGGTCATCTTGTCAAACTGTGCGGTTCCTTTTCCGGCCATATACTCCTCCTGTCTCTTCCGCCGCCTTGTCAACGACGCCATTTTATCATCCGGTGCGGCGATGCGCAAGAAAGGCGTTTTCGGTTGTCAATTGCGGAAATCTGCGGTATACTGCCGATGAAAGCGGTTTCAGACAGCCGTCTGCATAACGCTTGCTTTCGCGAAAGGAGTACTATGATCCGCGTTCTTCTGGGAGGCCTGGGCCTGTACGCCGGCCATTATCTGCGCGCTTACCGCGACATCTATGACAAAGACGAGATCCGCTTCGTGGCAGCGGTGGATCCGTACGCCACCGACACGCCGGCTTACCATCTGGCCGTGGAGCAGGACATCCCCATCCGCCGGGATTTTGATGCCGCGCTGGATGAATTCAAGCCGGATATCGCGTTCCTCGCCACGCCCATCAATGTCCACATGGAGCAGATCCTCGCCTGCTTTGCCCGCGGCATCCACGTGCTGTGCGAAAAGCCGCTGGCGGCCGATCTTGAAGAGATCGAAACCATCAGAAAAGCCCGCGATGAGTCCGGGTGTCTGCTTGCCGTGGGCTTCCAGTGGAGCTTCACCAAGTCCATGCTGCAGATCAAAAAGGACATCGCGGACGGGATTTTCGGAAAGCCTGTCCATTTCTCCACCAGCGTATACTGGCAGCGCGCCTACACCTACTATACGATGAGCCCCTGGAAGGGCCGCATCAATAACGCCGCCGGCGTGCCGGTGCACGATTCCATCCTCACCAACGCCACAGCCCACTACCTCCAGAACATGTTCTTCATCCTCGGGGAACACGCGAAGGATGCGCAGGTCATCACCGCGCACGCCTACGACATCGAGACGTTTGACACGTGCCTCCTGCACGGGCACTTCGCGGGCGGCGGGGATTTCACCCTCTGCGTGACGCACGTGGGCGAGGTGAACGAAAACCCGCGCATGACCTACGAGTTTGAAAAAGGCACCATCACCTACGACATGGACGAGGACCGCCTGGTCGCCCATATGGCAGACGGCAGCGTGCGCGATTACGGCACCACCTACTCGCCGGAGGATACCGCCGAGAAGGAATTCGTCATGGTGCGTGCGGTGCGCGACGGCGCTCCTCTCCCCTGCTCCGTCGAGGAAGTCATGGCCTTCTCCACGTTCTGCGAGGCCGTCTTTGACCACAAGGATCACTTCCTCCCGTTCGAAAAGGATCACGTGGCCGAAGTACCGGAAGCCGCAAACGGCCGCGACATGCGCCAGGTGCCGGGGCTCATCGCCCTCATGCGCGCCTGCACGGCCGAGCGCCGCTTCCCCACCAAGGAAGAACGGGCAGCCGCCGGCATTCCGGAAGAAGCCGTGTTTGAACTGACTTTCTGACAGAGAGACGGTTTTTCGTCACCTGTTTCGTTTCCCTCATGAAAAGGACTCCGGACGGAACAATGGATCCGCCGGAGCCCTTTTTTGTTTCCTGTCGTACTGAACCTTACCGCACCACCACCGGTCCGACCATGCCGGCCATGGCGTGCTGGCGCTTCTTCATGAACTTATCCTGCCCGATCAGGCCGTTGCGCAGCGTGGTGGTCACGCGGACGCACACAGTATTCTCGCCTTCCTTCAGAAGGTGCCCCACCCTGGCGGCGTACGGCAGCGAGAGCAGATCCGGCAGTTTCGTGCCGTTCACCCACACCTCGGCGATGTCGCCCACCAGCGTCAGATCCAGCACGGCATCTTCCGGTACCGATGCCTCCAGCGTGAAGGTCTTCTCGTAGGTGCCCTTCCCGGACACATCCGCCAGACGCTCATTATCCGCCCAGTCGCCGGCGGACACGTTTTCCAGCACGACCGGCTCGCCGCCGAAGAAGCTCTCCACCGTCAGTTTCCACCCGTTCGACAGATCCAGGCAGGCCGGCTTTTCGACGGCCGCCCGCATGACGGCCAGGAAATCCGCGTCATCCGCCGGCACTTCCTCGTCCGTGAAGATGACCGTCTGCGTGCCGTAGGACACAAACGGAAGGGTGATCTTCGAGACGCCGTCCTCTTCTGCGGCCCCCACAGCGGCCAGCCTTCCGGTCCAGGGGTCCGTCACATACGCCCTCTTCCCGCTGACCGGGAAGGTCAGGGTAACCATCCGCCTGTCAAACACCGAGGAGCGGATGAAATAGACGTCGGCATTCGCAAAGCGCCGGTGCACGTGCTGCAGACCGCTGGCGCCTCCAAAGCACACGCCGCCGGCCACACCGGCTTCTTTCAGCGCGGCTGTCACGTCCGTGACCGCTTCCGCGCCGTACAGGCAGTTTTTCACGTAGGCATCGCCCGCTTCGTGGTTGGCAAAGCCCGGCTGGCGCTTCGGCACCTCACCCGCAAAGATCACGGGGAAGCCGCTCTCGCGCAGCGCCTTGATGACGCCCGCGTTCATGGGCGAGAGGAAATCGCACGGCGCCACCACGAGCGCCTTGAAGCGCGCGTTTCCGGCCACCAGCACACCGTTCTCCAGATGGGCGGTCCCCAGCATCTCGCGGTTGATGTGGCAGTAATCGTACCCGGCCTCCACCAGCGCCATGTTGACCTCGCGGGCCTTTCTGGCCAGCACTTCCCAGCGGTTCAGGCGCAGCGGGCGGATGCGGCCCGGCACTTCGGGCGCCCGGTCAATGCCGTCCAGTTCACCCTTGGAGAGTTCCTCCACCAGATTCCCGGAAAACTCATAGAACAGGTTGTCCGTGTAGACGGCCACGTCGATGACAGGCTCGCCTTCCTGCACCACGTACTGGCTGCGGGCGATGGCGAGGTTCGTCTGCTTCATCCACGGCCACATGGGGTTGGTGCGCGCCACAAACGTGCCGTGCGCATCGTGCCACGGGAAGAACCCCGGGTATTTGTAGCGCTCGCTTAAGTACGGCATGCCGTGGTAGATCATCTGGCCCACGCCGCAGATGGTCAGGCGGTCGCTGCCGGTCTTGAACTTGAGCGGCGTTTCCATGTAGTCGCGCTCCGGCCACACCAGCGATTCCGCGGTGACCAGCGGCTTTCCGTACAGGTGCGCGGCCGAGCCGGCCAGCTTCATGAAATCGATCAGGCCGTTGCAGGCCAGCTGCTCGGTCTCCGGGATATCCACCCGGCCGAAGGCCCGCAGCGTGTCCATGACGTGCCCGTAGCACTGCACGCGCGCGTTGGTGCCGTGGGCGTGCGCCCACTCGGCCGACTGCTCCAGGAAGTACTCGCAGAAGATGTCCGCCAGCACGGATTCGTAGTCGTAGACGATGCGGTCCGTCATCTCATCGGACAGCACGTAGGAGCCGACCGGCAGGCCGGCCTCATCCACCGCGCCGGGCGTGGTCATCAGAAACGGCAGGTACGGCGTCAGCTCATACCCCTTGCGGTTGCGGAACTCCGTGAGGAAGGCGTCGGTCCAGAAGTACGGCCCGATCAGCTCGAACGAATCCTCAAAGAAGGCCCGGAAGGTATCCGGCGAGAACTCCTCAAACCGGCCTCTGCCGATGTGACGCTCCAGATACTGGTCCATCAGGCCGCTGGCAAAGTGGTTGACCACCAGGCTGCGTTTGGCCGGGATCTGCTTGGAATCGCTCTTGACCAGCTGGTAGCTGGGGCCCGCGTAGGCCGCAAACACCACCCAGGTGCCCTCGCCGAAATCGTAGTCCAAAAGGCCGTTCACCAGGCACCCCGTCACGTCCTTAACAGAAGCGGCATCGATCACGGTGGGCTTTTCCGGGTTCAGAAGATACCCGCCGTCTTCTCCCAGTGCCCGCCCGATGGTCACGCGCTGAAGTTTGAGGGCGGATTTCATGGACGGATAATCCATCACCTGGATGATGCGCCCGTTGATGTTCTGGAAGGAGGATTTCTCCGGCCCCAGCAGGGCGTCCATGGCGGCGTCCGCCTGCGGCAGCTCCACGCGCTGCAGGCCTTTTCCGCCCTCCACCGTAACGGAGCCCACGATCAGCCCCTGCATGCCCGTCTCCGGGGTGATGGAGGTATCGCCCATCGGCCACCCAGAGCCGGCCGTGAGGTCCAGGATCAGGCCGCGCTCGCGGGCTTTTTCCATGAGCCGGCGCACCAGATCAAAGTAATACGGCGTGGCGTAGCGGTGGACCCGCGCCGCCATCTCCCGGTTGGTGGGATCAAACTTGGCGTCGTTGCGGGTGAAAGCCTGGATCTCGCCGCCGGCAAAACCGGCTTCGTCCATATCGTCCAGTTCCCGTTCCAGTTCCTCTTCGGTCACGTCCAGCCCCGTCCACCACCAGCGGACCATGGGACGGTACTTCTTGCCGGGCTCGGAAAGTTGGTTCCAGTCAAACGTTTTCATCGCGCAGCCTCCTTTTTTGACAGACAAAAAACGGCATCTTCAGTGTAACCGAAGATGCCGCCGGCGTATATATGGTTTTGGAAACTGTCTTTTTGAAAAACAAGACAGAGGGACAGGTCAACTGTCATATGACAGATAACCTGTCCCTCTGTCATCTTACAGGGTTTCGATCTCGCGCATCCAGGCCGCGGCAAACGCGTCGGAAGGCATGCTCCAGGCGCCGCGGGGCGAGAGGGAAACAGAACCCACGCCCACGCCGTCCGGCATGCAGGAGCGCTTGAACTGCTGCGCGAAGAACCGCCGGAAGAAGGTGGTCATGACCGTGCGGATGAAGGCCGGTTCGTAGGTGCCTTCAAACGCGCGGCAGGCCAGGCGGAAGGTCTTGGCCGGGCCGAAGCCGTCGTGCAGGAAGGCGTAGAGGAAGAAATCGTGCAGTTCGTAGGGGCCGAGCGTCCCTTCGGTGCTCTGCTGCCTGCCGTCCTCTGCCGGCAGCAGTTCAGGGCTCACCGGGGTGTCGAGGATGTCCCGCAGCAGGGCGGCCAGGGCGGGATCCTCCGCCGTGTCCGCCACGTGCCCGACCACCGCGCGGATCAGCGTCTTGGTGAGCGACCCGTTCACGCCGTACATGGCCATGTGGTCACCGTTGTAGGTGGCCCAGCCGAGCGCCAGCTCCGACAGATCGCCCGTGCCCACCACGATACCGCCGCAGTCATTCGCATAATCCATGAGGATCTGCGTGCGCTCGCGCGCCTGTGCGTTTTCAAATGCCGCATTGTGGACGGACGGATCATGCCCGATGTCCGAGAAGTGCTGCATCACCGCATCGCGGATGGGGATCTCGCGCAGGTCCGCCCCCAAGGCTTTTGCCAGCCCGCAGGCGTTCTGATAGGTGCGGTCGGAGGTGCCGAAGCACGGCATGGTCACGCACCGCACAGCATCCGACGGCAGGCCAAGGTGCTTGACGGCTCTGGCGCAGACCAGCACCGCCAGCGTGGAATCCAGGCCGCCCGAAAGCCCCAGCACGGCTGCCTTCGCGCCGATGTGCGCCATCCGCGAGGCCAGTCCCTGCGCCTGCATGGCCAGGATCTCCTCCGCGCGGGCGGCCATCTCCTCTTCGTTCTCACAGAGGAACGGCAGGCGCGTGACATCGCGCAGCAGTTCCCGCTCTGTGGGGCGCACCAGTGCATCCGGGACCATGAACGCGTCCGCGTCATCCGGGATCATCCCGGTCTTTCTCCGCAGGGCCAGCAGCCGGTCCGCGTCGATGTCCGCCAGCGTCAGCCCGCAGGCTTCGCCGATCTCCGCCGCCTCCGGGACTTTTCCGGCCTCGGCGATCAGGCGGTGTCCGCCGTAGATATTGTCCTGCACCGACTCGCCGGCGCCGGGCATGGCCGACACATAGCCGATCAGCAGGCGCCTCGAGAGCGCCGCAGCGGCTTCTTCGCGGCGGGCGCGCACACCCACCGTCTCCGGGGCCGCGCCGCAGTTGGCCACGATCACGGCGCCGGCGGCCGCAGCCGCTTCCGCCTGCAGGCGGAACCCGCAGGCCTCCTCGCCCACCGTCACGGCGAACATGATGCGGGCGTCGTCCGCATCGGCGTACAGGATGTCGCCCAGCAGGACTTCCTCCCCGCCAAACGGTACCGTGTCCGCATCACCCGCCGGATAGGCCGTCAGGCTCTCCTGCTTCGGAGCGGGATCAGCCGAAAAGCCGAGAAGCTTCCCGTTCCGGATCACGGCGGCAGCGGAATACACCGCCCCGCGCAGCTCCAGCGGCAGGCCGGCCACCGCCGTCACCTGCAGCCCGGCGGAACCGGCGATCAGGCGCTCCAGCGCCTTTTCGGCTGCGCGCAGCAGTGTCTGCTGGCGGAACAGATCCCCGCAGGTGGCGCCCGTCAGCGCCAGCGCCGGAAACGTGATCAGATCCGCTCCCTGCTCGTCTGCCTCCTTCATCAGCGCCAGCATGGACGCCGCGTTGCGCTCCGGATCCCCCGGGCGCACCGGCGCCACGGCGGCTGCCACGCGCACAAACCCGTCTTCCCGCTTCATCATGACTGCCATCACGCTCCCCTTCCCCGGCCTAGCGGCCGAAAAACTCCGGCAGGTGGGTCCTGAACCACCCGCTGACCTGCTCCGCATCCTGCGCGAGCTGGCCCTTCAGTTCTTCCACAGAGGCAAACTTCCGTTCCGGGCGGATGAACCGCAGCAGTTCCGTCTGCGCCATCTTCCCGTACAGATCCCCGTCAAACCCGAACAGATACGTCTCCGCCCAGGGCGTTTTCTGGTCCGATACCGTGGGCTTGCAGCCGATGTTCGTCAGCCCCGCAAAGCGCCGGCCTTCCACCGTCACGATGGACGCGTACACGCCGTACGGCGGCAGGAGCTTGCGGCTCTCCGGGATCTGGTTGATGGTGGGAAAATCCAGCGTTCTGGCCAGCTGCAGGCCGTGCACTACCGGCCCCGTCACCGGGAACCAGTAGCCCAACAGCCCGTTGGCCTCCTCGATCTTCCCGCCCGTGAGGAGTTCCCGCACCAGGGTGCTGGAGATGACCTCCCCGCGCCGGTCCCGCTCTTTGGGCACCGCGTAGACCGTCAGGCCGCGCTTCCCTCCTTCGCGCACCAGAAACGCCGCATCGCCCGCCCGGTCCTTCCCGAAGCGGAAGTCATCGCCCACCGCGATGACGCGGGCCTTCAGCTCGCCGATGAGCACGTCGTCCAGAAATGTCTCCGGCGACATGGTGCGCGTCTGTTCGTCAAACGGAAACTCGTAGACGTATTCCATGCCGAAGCCCGCAAAGCGCTCCACCCGCTCCTCCTCCGTCAGGATGGACGGCAGGACGCCGCGCCCGGGGATGTTCTCCGGCATCGAAAAGGTAAAGACCACCGGCACCAGCCCGTGGCGGCGCTTTTCGTCGCGCAGCAGCGCCAGCAGCTTCTGATGTCCCCGGTGGATCCCTTCAAATTTTCCCAGCGTCACCGCTGACGCGCCCTCAGGCAGCGTCCAGTTTTTCGTGCCGCTTATCCACTGCATCGTATCAATCCCTCAAAAACAGTCTGTCTGGCTTCCAGACACCCTCCGCCTCATCCAGACGGTAGACGCCGATGAGCGCCCCGTCAAGCCCCCGGATGCGCACGCGCTGCGCGCCTTCCGGCGCTTCCTGCGCCATGCGGCAGGGAACGGGATTGCCGTTTAACAGGCGCTTCTCCCCTTCCGGCAGCACCGCCAGCGCCGGCAGGTCCGCAAAGACCTCCTCCAGCGTCAGGAGCAGACTGTCCAGTCTTTCTTCTTCCACAGCCCGCCGCACATCATCCAGCGTCACCGCGTCCTCCAGGCGAAAATCCCCCGAGCGCGTGCGCAGCAGGCTTTCCATACACGCCCCGCACCCCAGCTTTTCGCCGATATCCGCGCAGAGCGTGCGGATGTACGTGCCGCGGGTGCAGGTCACCGAAAACCGTACGCGCGGCAGGTCCACGGACAGGATGGTGATGTCCGAGAGGGTGACCGGCACGGGCTTGCGCTCCACGGTCTTCCCCTCGCGGGCCAGATCCACCAGTTTCCGGCCGTTCACTTTCTTGGCGGACACCATGGGCGGCAGCTGTTCATAGGTACCTTCAAACGACCGGATGGCCGAAAGCACCTCTTCTTCCGCCGGAATCTCCTCCGTGCGGGACAGGATATTCCCCGTGGTATCCTGCGTGTCCGTCGTCACGCCCAGCAGCATGACCGTCTCGTAGGTCTTGGTCTTGTCCGTCAGCATCTCCACGAGAGACGTGGCCTTGCCGACGCAGACCGGCAGCACCCCTTCGGCCGCCGGGTCCAGCGTCCCCGTGTGGCCGATGCGCCGGGTGTGCAGAATGCCGCGCAGCACGGCGATGACATCAAACGACGTGAAGCCGGCCTCCTTGCGGATGTTCAGGATACCGCTCACCGCGCCTTGGGCAGGATGCGTCATTTCGCCTGACCCCCCGACTCTTTCAGGAGGCTCCCCAGCACCTGCGTGAGGCGGTAGCGCGCCTCCGGAGCGCCCATGGCCAGGGTGCAGCCGGCAGCCCGCAGATGCCCGCCGCCGCCAAAGGCTTTGGCGGCTTCGCTGACGGCGATCTCCTCGCCGGAGCGCAGGCTTGCCTTGAACACGCCGGGCTCCGTCTCGTACATGAACACGGCGGCCTTCACGCCCACCACGTTGATGAGGTGGTCCACGATGCCGTCCAGATGCTTGGGCGTCACCCCGCACTCCGCCATCATCTGGCGGGTGGCGGTGCCGAAGACCACCTGGCCGTCCAGGGCGGTCACGGCGCTCGAAAGCACCGCGCCCAGGATCTGGTTCTCGGCGAATGAGTGCAGATCGTAGGTGGCGCGGATGATGGCGTGGGCGTTGATGCCATACTCCATAAGAGACGCCGCCACGCGCATGGTCGCAGGCGACGTGCAGGAGTGCCGGAACACGCCGGTATCCCCCACGATGCCCGCGTACAGGCAGGCCGCGCAGTCCTTAGAGATCTTTTCATGGTCCATCAGCGTGAAGAGCACTTCACAGGTGGAGCTGGACTCCGGGCGCACCACCGCCTCGTCGCCGAAGCCGGCGTTGGTGGCATGGTGGTCGATGACCACGGTGCGGATGCCCGCTTCCGCCAGTTCGGAACCCGCGCCGATCCGATAGGCCTCCGAACAGTCGCAGACGATCAGCAGGTCCGGCGTGAAGCCTTCCGGCAGTTCCTGCCTGGCTTCCTTGGCGCCCTCCAGGATGCCGAATTTCTCATGGAAGTCTTCCAGGAGGGGAATCACCACGGCATCCGGATAAACGGCCCTCAGATAGAGCGCCGTCCCCACTACAGAGCCGATACAGTCGCTGTCCGGTTTCCCGTGCCCCACTATGGCGATATTCCGGGCATCCCGGACGGCCTCTTCCAGCGCGGCGAAACTCACGGCTGCTCCTCCTCGTCTTCGTCGTCAAACTCCGGCAGGGCATCCGTCAGGACGTCCTCCTCTTCCACCGGCTCATCCACCGGCAGGTCCTTCGTCACTTCCTCGATGCGGTGGACCATCTCCACGCCGTGGGCGATGGAACGGTCCGCGTAGAAGAACAGTTCCGGCGTGTTGCGCAGGTTCAGGCTGTGCGCCAGCTCCCGGCGGATGAACGCCTGCGCGCTCTTTAAGCCGGCGACCGTCTCGGCCGCGGACTCCTCGCCGCCCAGCACGCTCACATATACTTTGCAGGTCTTCAGATCCGGCGCCACTTCCACTTCGGTGACCGTGGTCCACGGATCCACCCGCGGGTCTTTGATCTCGGACGAGATGATCTGCGAGAGTTCGCGGCGCACCTCGGCGTTGATCCGGGTATTCTTAATGCTGTTTTTTCTCATATTTCCTCCGTGATGTGCCCGGATATCCGAAGCGGCGCAGCAACCCTTCGGCCGCTGCGCCGTCTTAGGTCAAGTCCGGGTTACCTGGGAACCTCCACCATGGTGAAGGCCTCGATCACATCGTCCTCGGCAAAGTCATTGAATTTATCGAACACCAGGCCGCACTCGTAGCCTTCACGCACCTCGCGGACATCGTCCTTGAAGCGCTTGAGGGAAGCCAGCAGGCCCTCGTAGATCAGATCCTTTCCGCGGTGGATGCGGATCTGCGCACCGCGGGCGATGGTGCCGTCCGTCACGTACGAACCGGCGATGTTGCCGATGCCGGACGCCTTGAAGATCTGACGGACCACCGCATGGCCGGTCACCTTCTCCTCGAAGACCGGATCCAGCATGCCCTTCATCAGGGCTTCGATCTCCTCGATGGCCTGGTAGATGACGCGGTAGAGACGGATCTCCACCTTGTCGCGCTCGGCCGTCAGCTTGGCGGTCACATCCGGCCGCACGTTGAAGCCGATGATGATGGCGCCGGAAGCGGAAGCCAGCATGACATCCGACTCGTTGATGTTGCCGACCGCGCCGTGGATGACTTTGACCACCACTTCGTCGTTGGTCAGCTTCTCAAGCGACTGCTTCACGGCTTCCACCGACCCCTGCACATCCGCCTTGACGATGAGGTTGAGCTGCTTGAGCGTACCGGCCTTGATCTGGTCCATCAGGCCTTCGACCGACAGGCTCATCTTGGAGTTCTCGATCATCTTCTCGCGGTTAGTGGCGATGAAGGTCTCCGCGAAGCTTCTGGCATCGCGGTCCGTAGCGGTCTGCACGAACACCTCGCCGGCGTTCGGCACGTCGTTCAGGCCCAGGATCTCGACCGGGACCGACGGCCCGGCTTCCTGCAGGCGGCGGCCGTTCTCATCGATCATGGCGCGCACCTTGCCGTAGCAGGCACCGGCGGCCACGTTGTCGCCCACGTGCAGCGTACCCTTCTGGATGAGGACGGTGGCCACCGGGCCGCGCCCCTTGTCCAGCTCCGCCTCGATGACCAGACCTCTGGCGCGGCGGTTCGGGTTGGCTTTGAGTTCCTTCACATCGGCGACCAGCAGGAGGTTCTCCAGCAGGTCGTCCAGACCTTCCTTGGTGTGCGCGGAGACCGGCACGCAGATGGTGCTGCCGCCCCAGTCTTCGGGCACCAGGCCCTGGTCCGCCAGCTCCTGCTTCACGCGGTCGATGTTGGCGCCGGGCTTGTCGATCTTGTTGATGGCCACCACGATCTCCACGTCCGCGGCGCGGGCGTGGCTGATGGCTTCGATGGTCTGCGGCATGACGCCGTCGTCCGCGGCCACCACGAGGATGGCGATATCGGTCGACTGCGCACCGCGCAGACGCATGGCCGTGAAGGCCTCATGTCCGGGCGTATCCAGGAAGGTGATCTTGCGGCCATTGATCTCCACCACGTAGGCACCGATGTGCTGCGTGATGCCGCCGGCTTCGCGGTCCGTGACGTGCGTCTCGCGGATGGCATCCAGGATGGAGGTCTTGCCGTGGTCGACGTGGCCCATGACGCACACGACCGGCGGACGGGAGACGAGGGTCTCCTCCGGATCGTCCTCGTCCTTGAGGAGCTCGGCGATGACATCCACCTTCTCCTCGTGCTCGCAGAGCACATCATACTCCATGGCGATGGACTCCGCCTTGTCGAAGTCGATCTCGGAGTTGATGGTCAGGATCTCACCTTTCAGGAACATCATCTTGATGATGGCAGCCGGCTGCTGCTTGAGCTTATCGGCCAGTTCCTTGATGGTGATGGTATCCGGAAGGGTGATCTGCTTGATCTGCTCCTCCTGGACGACCTCCTGCACCGGCTTGCGGCCGCCCTTGCTGCGGTCCAGATTCCGGGTATTCTCCTGACGGCGGGTGCTGCCGTCGTACTGTCTGTCTTTATCCTTGCGGCGGTTGTTGGCCGTACGGCTGCCGCGCGCGTCTCCGCGCCCGGGTGCCGGTGCGACTGCAGCCCCTGCGCCGGGACGGGAGAACCCGCCGGTGGACGAACCTCCGCGATTGAAGCCGCCCTGAGCGGGACGGCCCTGCCCCTGACCCTGGCGGTTGAAGCCGCCCTGGCCCTGGCCCTGACGGTTGAAGCCTCCCTGGCCGGGACGGCCCTGGCCCTGGCCCTGACCCTGGCGGTTGAAGCCACCCTGACCGGGACGGCCCTGCCCCTGACCCTGGCCCTGGCGGTTGCCGGCCATCGGGCGCTGCGGCCCATTGGAACGGCCACCCTGCGGGCGGCCTGCCTGCGGATTGGCGGCGGCGCTGGCGGCACGCGCAGCGCGAGCGGCGGCTTCCGCCTCCTGGCGGGCGGCCAGTTCCGCGCGGAACGCGGCGGCCGTACGCTTGGCCTCTTCGAGCTTGCGGGCGTTCTCACGCTCGCGCTCTTCCTTGGCGGCGCGGGCGGCCATGATGGCCTGCTCGGCCGGGGACAGCCGGCGCACCGGCTTCTTCTCCTCGGCGGGCTTCACCTCCGCAGCGGGAGCCGGAGCGGGCTTGACCTCCGCGGCCGGCTTCACCTCGAGAGCCGGAGCGGGCTTCACTTCGGGAGCCGCCGGCCTGACGTTTGCCTGCTCGGCGGGCTTGACGGGCTTCTCGGCCTGCGGCTGCGGCTTCACGGCCGGCTGCTCGGCCCGGACGGGTGTCTCTGCCGGCCGGACGGGCGCCTCAGCGGGCTTTGCGGGAGCCGGCTCGGCGGCCGGACGGGCCGGACGCGGCTGCGGCGGCGCGGGACGGCGCGCAAAGCGGCTGTCCGAGTTCTGCGGACGGAACACGAACGCCGGGCGTTTCTTCTTGGGCTGTTCGGCGGCAGGCGCCCCGTCTTTGCGGGCGGGTGCTGCCGGGCGCTGCGCAGCGGGGGCTTCCCCGGCCGGCGCAGCCGGTCTGGCCGTCTTCTCGGCCTCCGGCTTCTCGGCCGGCTTGGCAGCCGCGGGCCTGGCGGCCGGCGCTGCCGGTTTCTCACTGGTCGTCTTCACACTGGTCTCCGGGGCAGGCTTTTTGGGCCCGAATGCTGCGCGGACCGCTCCGATCGCCTCTTCCGGCACCGCGGAGCTGGACGTCAGTTGGTCATACCCCCGCTTCGCCAGAAAGTCCCGAACATCCTTGCTGTCGACGTTCAGCTCTTTTGCGATCTCGTGTACTCTCAGTCTTGCCATGTTCCTGCCTCCGTTTGCATCTGCTGCCTGATCATATTCTCCAACTGCCGTGAAAAGCCCTCATCGAGGACGGCTGCCACGGACCGTTCCAGCTTGCCGATCGAATGACCGAGCCTGTCCATGGTCCCGAACGTGACGATCCGTATGTGACGGAACGCGCACATGTCGGCAAACTTCCTGGCGGTCCCCGGTGAGGCGTCGCCGGTCACGATGACCAGCCTGGCCTTGCCGGACTTCACCGCCTTTTCCGTGGAAAACCCGCCGTCGGCGACTTTTCCGGCCCGGGCCGCCAGCCCGAGCATGTGGTAGATCCGATCCGCGTCAAGCAAGATGCGAAAACTCCTCTCGTAATTTCTCTTTCATCTCTGCGGGCACGGCGCCGGAGAACGACTTCTCCAGCCCGCCGCGCCGCAGCGCCATATCAAGACATTTCTCATCCCGGCACAGATACGCGCCGCGCCCGGGCAGCCGCCCGGTCGGATCCAGGGAGAATTCCCCTTCCGGCGTGCGCACGATGCGGATGAGTTCCCGTTTGGTCTTGCTCTGCCCGCAGCCGATGCAGCGCCGCAGCGGCAGAACCTTCTTTGGCATGGTCAATTTTCGTCCTCACCGGCCGGCGTTTCCTCCCAGGCTTCCCCGGACTCTTCGCCGTACCCTTCATAATCCTCGCCGTACTCGCCGTACCCTTCGTACTCGCTGTCGAAGGACATGTCGTCAAAGTAGCCAAGCTCTCTGGCCTGCGTCTCGCTCTTGATGTCGATCTTGAAGCCGGTCAGACGGGCGGCCAGGCGGGCGTTCTGCCCTTCCTTGCCGATGGCCAGGGACAGCTGATAGTCCGGCACGATGACCTGCGCGGCTTTCTCGTCTTCATCCGCCCACACGGCGATGACTTTGGCCGGGCTCAGGGCGTTTTCGATGAGCAGGGCCGGGTTCTCGTTCCAGGCGATGATGTCGATCTTCTCGCCGCCCAGCTCGTCCACTACGGCGTTGACGCGGGAGCCGTTGACACCGACGCAGGCGCCCACCGGATCCACGTTCTCATCGTGCGCGTACACGGCGATCTTCGTGCGGGAACCGGCCTCGCGGGCGATGCCCATGATCTCCACCGTGCCGTCGCGCACTTCGGCGACTTCCTCGCGGAAGAGGCGCTTGACCAGCTCCGGATGCGTGCGGGAAACCTGGATGCGCGGCCCTTTGGTGGTATCCTTGACATCCACCACGTAGACCTTCACGCGCTGGTTCGGACGCAGCACTTCGCCCTTGACCTGCTCGGTCTCCGGCAGGGTGGCATCCACCTTGCCGAGGTTGACGGCCACGTTGCGGCCGACGTAGCGCTGCACCACACCGGTGACCACCTGATGTTCCTTCTGGTAGTAATCCTGGTACAGGGCCCGGCGCTCTTCCTCGCGGATCTTCTGCAGGATGACGTTCTTGGCATTCTGCGTGGCGATGCGGCCAAAGGACTTGGACTCGATCTCCACCTGGACGGTATCGC
>CAMJGH010000021.1 GCA_946405185.1 uncultured Lachnospiraceae bacterium | reverse complement strand
ACGATCTCGCCCTTTTCATAGACAAAATCTTCGTCCACCTGCTGTCCGCGGGCCGTCAGACCGCTGATGAGGTACCCCGGGCGGAGGCACATGCTCCTCAGTTTGTTCCAGTCCAGCGTCCCGTCGATCTCCGTCATGATCCGCTCATAAGGTCTGTCGGGATCAGGCCCGAAGCTCATATCCACGTTCACGGTGTACTTTTTCACGGTGAACGAAGACAGGCAGCTGTCCAGCACCCAGGCGCTGCCGAGATCCTTGTACCAGATCCGGCGGAACACACCGTCGTCCGTGGTGGCCGTCTCGCCGCCGATCACAATGTCGCCGCGGCTTAAGCCGCCCACGCGGTCATAGTCCCTGCCGGGGCCGGAGCGCACGTTGACCGACGTGCCGGCCCGGTAGAATCCGAGCGCGCCGAAACGGATCGTTTCGGTCACCGGATCCGCGTCCGCGATGTTCCCCGCGTCCGTCATCGCCGTGACGGCCACCGTAATGTAACGGTTGCGGATATCGACATCCCGATCCACGATCAGTGCCGTCAGGTCCACGTACCGGTCTGTCGTGGTGATCTCGAACACATAGTGTCCTGCATCGCCCATGTTGTTGAAAAACACGCCGACATGGTATTTTACCGGCACCCAGGAGACGGAAGGATACGGATACTCCCAGTGGACCAAAGGGCCGTCGATATGCAGGGCCCACACCGGATACATCTTGGCCCCCTGCTTGTCGAACACGACCATGGCCGTCTGGGAGAGTTCCTGATAGCTGCTCCCGATGGCCGTGACTTCCACACTGTAACGCCCTTGAGGGTACTCCTCCATTGAGAACGCGCCCCGCACCTGGAAACGGTTCACTTCCTCAAACTTCTTGGTGGCCTCGTCCATCCGCTTCAGGACCACCTGATAGAAATTCGTGCCGTCCGGCGGCGTAAACACAACGGCATCGATCCCCTCATCGTACGTAAGACCTGTGATGGACGGCAAGCCCGGATCCTGCGGAAACCGCAGCGTCAGGCTGCCGCCGCAGACAGCCAGGATATCCGCAGCCGACACATACGCCGTCTGCAGGGTCTCCCGGTAGCCGCAGTGCGGGCAGGTCATCTGGTCGTTTCCCGTCTCGCACGGTTCCGTGACCGTGACCGTCACCCGGTCCGCTTCCGGCACCGGGATCTCGCACAGCTCACCGCCCAGGCGGTAGCGGATGCCCAAAAGCGTCTTGGTGCTCTCATGCGTGCCGTCACCGTTGCCCGTGCTGGTGGATTCCCAGATGGGGAAGGGCTTCAGGCCGGAATCAAACCACCCCAGATAGCCGTCCCCCGGGAAGGCGCCGCCGAAGCTTGTCACATAACGGCCGGTCAGCCGGGCCAGCAGCTCCGCGTCCGCCAGGCCGGTCTCCGGCAGGCCGCAGGCCTTGCGGTAAGCGTTCACCGCCGCGGCTGTCTCATCAGTATACTCCTCATCCGCCTCGCCGGCAAACTCGCCGCCGGCGCGCAGCAGTTCCTCGAGGATGACCACCTTTATGCCCGTATCGCCCACGCCCAGCACGGCGGTGTCGATGGCGGTCTCCCGCGTCTCTTTCTGGCCGCAGTGCGCGCAGGTGCGCTCTTCCACGCCCGGCTGCGTACTGGTGGCAGGCTTCACGCTCACCCAGTCTCCGAACGCGTGGCCGGTGGCCGGCACGCCGGAGGTCTCCGTCTTCCCGCAGCGGCTGCAGGTGCGCGTGCGCACACCGTCCGCCTCACAGGTGGGCGGGGTGGTCAGCACCCACTCACTGTACGCATGGCCCGTGGCCGGCACGCCCGAGGTCTCCGTCTTCCCGCAAGTGCTGCAGGTGCGCGTGCGCACGCCGTCGGCTTCACAGGTGGGAGCCTTCGTCATGGCCCAGTCCCCGAAGGCGTGGCCGGTGGCCGGGATCGCCTGTGTTTCTTTCTGATAGCATTCTTCGCAGACGCGCTCGCGCACGCCGTCCGCCTCGCAGGTGGGGGCCTTGGTCATGGTCCACTCGCCGAAGCGGTGCCCGTAGGCTTTGTCCGTCACCGTCACCTGCTCCGCGCCGCAGTGCGAGCAGCGGATCTTGTACCACCCGTCCGCGGTGCAGGTGGTCATGGACACGTCCACCATCTCCCAGCTGTGCTCCGGTGCCGGACTGGTAGCGCTCGGATGAGCCGTGCAGTACAGATACCATTCCCCGCACTGCGAACATTTGGCGTACGTGTCTATATCTCCCTCTGCGTCACTCAGTCGGCGGTAGTCAAACTCCGTGGGCGTGCCGTCGTGCCAGCACTCCGCGAAGACCGCCAGCCGCGGCGTAAACAGCAAAACGGCGGTCAGCATCAGTGCCGTCCATCGTCTGATCTTCTTCATCGTCCGCCTCCTTTCCTGCATGTTTCAACGGTCCTCTCAGCGTTTCCGCTTCTTCACGTCTTTGCGGATCTTCCCGGAATCCCGCTTCTTCCGCCGCCACACGGCGATCTCGATGCCGGCCGCAGCGGCCAGCACCACCAGGCCGCCCATCAGGCCCACCCACAGGCGGGTATTGTTCTTCCAGATATCCGGCAGGCGGAACACCGGCGGCTTGGCCGTCTCGGATTCCTCCGTCTCCGGGGAGACGGCCGACCAGGCGATGGTCCCCATGGATTCGACGGTATTTTCGCCCGCCGTGGGCTTGACATACCCCCATGTTCCGGTTTCGCCGTGCGCATACGTGTGGTATTCCTCACTCCCGTAGACCGCCGTGACAGGCGGTATCTCCGGTGCCGGCGTCTCGGGTGCCGGCGTCTCCGGTGGAGCCGTCTCAGGCGCGGGTGTCTCGGGTGCCGGCGTTTCCGGCGGGTCCGTTTCCGGCGCCGGGGTTTCGGGCGCTTCCGGCGCCACATACACCGCAAACACATCGAGCGTCTCCGTCATGACCGGCATCGGAAAATGCACCGCCGCTCCGGACGCCTGCAGAGCGATATCCGGGTTGGTCGTCTCCCAGTGGTCGAAGGCCGCCTCTCCCTTGTACGTGCCGTAGTCCACGGCCAGATGATCCGCCGGCACGTCAAAGGATGCCTCCTCCCCCGGCTGCCAGTAACTGGTCCCAATGAGGATCTCGCTGATCACGGCACCGCCCTGGATCACGCGCTGCACCAGGCGCACCTGAACCTTCGGCGGGGCTGTCATGGTGAACGTGTACGTGAAGGAGATCTCGCCGTGCCCGAGGGCATCCATGGTGTACGTGGCTTCCGACACCCCCTCATGACTCCCGTTGACGGTGATCTGCTCCAGGTCCGGTGCGTGTGTGACCGGGAAGGACCACCCCGCCTCCTCATTGGCCCGCACCGTCACGCGGACGGCGTAGGTCTTCCCGCCTTCAAACATCGGCTGATCCGCCCCCTGCACCTCCGCCGAGGCCACGACCACCTGACCGGACGCGTCCGCAAACAGTCCGGCCGCTTCCGATACCGGTGTGTCCGGAGCCGGCTCGGAAAACGTCAGGCTCACCGCCTCCACCGTGCCGTCCGCGAAGGCCCCCAGAGGCGTCATCAGCAGCAGCGCCAGCACGCCCGCACACCACAGACCGAACAGCCGGCGTGCCCGCTTTCTCATGTGTTTCATGAAATCCCACCGTCCTTTCCGTGCGTTTTCTCTGTCTCTACCATACCGTCCGCGGGAGGCGCTGTCCCCCTCCAAAAAGACAGTTTCAGACAGCTGCAACCTGATGTTTCTGACGGGGCAGTGATCCTTTTTTTCCAGTATCATAAGAAGAGATCCGTTCCGGCATGTTTCAGGGAGGGCTGCCGTGTCCACATCCGTCAGACATCCGATCATCCTGTTCTGCGTGGCCTTCCTCTTCTGCGGGTTGGGCCATGTGGTCTTCTACGGCATCGATCTGGCGGACGGCTTCGTGCAGTTTTTCTGCATCGCCCTGACGGTCATCTGGGGACTGTCTGTCTGGCGGCGCGTCTCTGACAGGCGCCTGTGCCGCCTGCTGCTGGCAGCGGCTTTCTTCTCTTTTCTGCTCTTTCTTCTGCAGGCTATCCGGTATTCGCTGGTCTGGACACCCGCCGAAGAGACGGCCTGTTGGTATGCCTTCTATATTCCGCAAATGGCCATCGCCGTACTGGCTTACGAGATCGCCGTCTTCATCCGCCGCGCGCCCGACGATCCGCCCCTTTCCGTCCGTCTCCTGCCCGCTGTCATCGGTGCTCTGCTGGTCCTCGGCATCCTCACCAACAACCTTCACCAGCAGGCGTTCCGGTTTGAGGAAGGTTTCTTTGACGATGGTCACATCGCCTCGCACGGGTGGCTCTTTTATGCCTGTTACGCGTGGATGGCCATCCTCCTCGCGGCGGCGTGGGCCCTGCCGCTCTTCCGCGTCCGCAGCAGTACCGACAAGCGCCTGACACGGTTTCTTCCCCTGCTGTCGCTCGCGCTGGCCGGGCTGTACTGCGTGCTCTATCTGGTGGGCGCCAGGCCCCGCATCCGGGGCATCTACGTGTGGCAGCTGGGGGAGGTCTTCGTCTTCTCCCTGGCCGCCTTCTTCGAATCCTGCATCCAGCTGGGCATGATCCCGGCCAACACCAACTACGAGCGCTTCTTTGCCATGGCGGAGCTGGCAGCCGTCATCAAAGACGAACACGGAACGGTTGTCTACCGGGGGAGCAAGCCGTTTCACGACGATGCCGACACGCAGGTCAACGCACACCCCATCCGCGGCGGCCGGGTGGAATGGGCGGTGGATCTCTCCCCCCTCCGGCAGCTGGAGCGGAAACTCTCCGAAGCTTCAAGGCAGCTGGAGACACGCAACGCCTATCTGGAGACGGAGAACCTGATCAAGCGGGAAAAGACGGAGCTGGAGATGCGCAGCCGCCTGTACGACAACGTGAAAACGGCGGTCCTGCCGCAGCTGACCGCCATCGATGAAGCCCTGTGCCTGCACCGGGACCTTGCGCCCATCCTGCCGGGGCTGGCGCTGACCGGCGCCTACGTCAAGCGGCGCGCCAATATGGAACTGAGTGTGAAGGACGGGACGCTGCCCGGCGCGGAACTGGCCACGGCCATGACGGAATCGCTCGAGTACCTGCGGCTCTCGGGCGTATCGGCCGCCATCCGCTGCAGCGGGGACGGCACGTACCCGGCCCGACTCATCACGGCGGCCTACGAAGAGTTTGAAGGGATCCTGGAAGAAAACCGGGAGGGGATGTCCTCCCTGGCCGTGTTTCTGACCTGCCGGCCGGACGGTATCCGGATGCGCCTGATGGCTGCTGCACTGACCGTTCCGGAAGGTGCCATCACGGATCTTTCCGATGCCGGCATCACCCGCGAAGCGGATCTTGTCACGGAAGACGGCGGGACCACCCTCACCGTCTGCTGGCGGAAAGGAGGTGAAGCCTCATGACACCCGCCGCCTCCTTTTTGCTGACCGGCGCGCTGGCCATGATGCAGTTTGCCGTCATGCTGATCTTCCTCTGCCTCCAGGTGCGGCAGCGCCGGTACGGCCTGATGATCCTCTCGCTCGGCGGGGCTGCGCTGGCTTACCTCGTCTTTCAGTATGCCGCCAACATGGCCTATCTGCTGGCCGGTCAGCGGGTGTCACCGCCGTCCCCGCGCCTGCAGGCATTCATCGGGCGCATCCGGGCCCTGCCGCAGGCCGTCCGGATGTGCGTGCCGGCCCTCCTGATCATCGCGGAACTGCTCCTGCTGGCCGAACACCTCCGCTATGAAGGGCAGACCATCACGCCGCAGTCCGTCAAGGAAGCCACCGACCTGCTGCCCTCCGGCATCTGTTTCTGGCTGCCCGGCGGCCTGATCCTCATGAAGAACCCCGCGGCGGAGGACTTCTGCCGGCAGACCATCGGCCAGGCACTGTTAAACGGCCAGGTCTTTGCCGATACGCTCTTTTCCGGCACGCTCGCAGAGGGATGCCGGCGCGAGCAGGTGAGCGGCAGCACGCTCATCCTCCTCCCGGACGGCTCCGTCTGGGCCCTCTCCCAGTGGGACGTTCTGTGGGACGGCCGGACCGCTTCCATGCTGCAGATCGATGACATCACCCCGGTCTGGCAGCGGACGGAAGAGCTGCGGCGGATCAACGAACGCCTGCTGGATTTAAACGACGATCTGCTGCGCGTCAACCGCGGGATCGTGGACATCACCGCCCGGCAGGAAACGCTGGCCGCCCGCGTGAAGATCCACGACGATCTGGGCAGCAGCCTGCTGGCCATCCGGCGGTTTCTGGCCGAGGGCGGCAGCGATGAGACGCTCGCGGACATCCGTGAGCGTCTCTCCCGAAGCCTGCTCTTCCTCCACGACCGTCCGGCGGAACCCGCCGCGAACGACTATGAACTGCTGGAAAAGACGGCGGCCGATCTGGGCGTCACCATCGAGACCAACGGATCGCTGCCGCCGGATATGCCGCAGCGGAGCATCCTCACCACCGCCCTGCACGAATGTCTGACCAACACCATCCGCCACGCCGGCGGCACAGTCCTGCGCATGCACATCCGCGAGAGCGCGGATGGCTGGCAGGCGGTCTTTACCAACAACGGCCGCCAGCCCGAAGGCCCGCTTTCCGAGACCGGCGGCCTGGCGTCACTGCGGACGCTCACCGAAAACGCCGGCGGGACCATGACGGTGGAAACCCGTCCGGTCCTGGCGATCACCATCACGCTTCCCAAGGAGGTGCCACATGCCCACCCGCGTTCTGATCGTGGATGACCAGATCCTGCCCCGCCAGCTCTTTGAAAGCATCATCGCCTCGTCCGACGATTACGTGCTCACCGCGTCGGTGGACACCGCGCGCGTGGCCGACATCTGGTGCGCCGCCGGCAAGGTGGATCTGATCCTCATGGACATCGTCATGAAGGACGGAATCAGCGGCCTCGATGCCGCCGCGCGCATCAAACAGTCGTATCCGTCCGTGAAGATCATCCTCGTCACGTCCATGCCGGACGCAGCGTTCCTCGCCCGCGCCCGCGAGATCGGCGCGGACGGCTTCTGGTACAAGGAAGTGCAGCGCGTGCCCATGCTCGAACTCATGGACCGCACGATGGCCGGCGAAAAGACCTTCCCGGACGCGCCGCCCACCGTCCCGTTCGGCCGCTCCACCAGCGCCGAACTGACCGACCGCGAGCAGGATGTGCTGCGGCTGCTGGCCGAAGGCCTGACGGACAAGGAGATTGCCTCCCGGCTCTTCCTCGGCGTCACCACGGTGCGCTACCACGTGAACAACCTCATGGACAAGACCGGCTTCTCCTCCCGCACCGAGCTGGCTGTGGCCGCCGTCAAGAGCGGCATCGTGCTGCCGCTGTAAGACAGGACAAAAGGACGGTCCTTCCGCCGGGAAAGACCGCCCCCTTTGCTATCCGTTCACTTTCTGCCCACCAGCAGGCAGGAATCCGCCAGGAACATCACCTTCCCCTCGGCCTTTCCGATCACGCTGCCGTTGGCGGTGGGGATGAGGTGGACTTCCTCATAGCCCTCATCCTTCAGCTCCTGAACAAACTTCTTCATATCGCCGTAGCGGGCCGGGCCCATCAGATCGTGGATGGCGAAGAGCCCGCCTTTTTTGAGCACCCGTAAGCTTTCTTTCAGCAGTTTCTGCTTATTGGTCCCGGCGATGTTGTGGTACACGTAGTTGCTGACCACCGCATCGAACGACTCATCGGCAAACGCCAGCTTCTTGGCGTTCCCCTTCTCAAAGATGACGTTCGTCAGCCCTTCGGCCGCCGCGTTCTTCTCGCACAGCGTCTTGGAGAACGACCGGTATTCCGGCCCCCACTGGTCGATGCCGATCACGCGGGCGCCGGGATTTTTCTTGGCCACCGCGTTGGCCAGCGCGCCGCTGCCGCAGCCCACATCCAGCGCCACGCCGCCGTCCGGAACGGTCACGTACGCGGCGATGTTGTCGATGATCTCCTTCGCCAGCTTCCGCCGGCCGGTGTAGGAAAACCGCCGGTTGGCCATGATGCACCACCCGGTCCAGGCCGCACACCCTAAAGCGCCGGCGCCCAGCACCCCCGCCGTCACCGCGCGGGCGGTCTTATCCATGTCCTTTCCGCCAATGGCTACGGCGGCCGAGGCCGCCCCCAGCCCCACGGCGGCTGCCCCGAAGGCTTTGATCATGCCCTGCGGCACCCAGTTTTTGTAGTCCGGCTGGCGCAGCGGCGTACGCACCTTCGGCAGAAAGCCCGCCCGGGCGCGCTCCTCGGTATCGCCCGACTCGTCGTACCCGTTGTAGGGGGCCTCCGGGTCCACGGGCTTCTGCTTGTGCCAGGAGTTGCACACCTCGTCCCGGTGCGCAAAGGCAAAATCGACATTGTCCGTCCAGCCGGTGTGCCCGGTGATGATGACCGGCTTCAGGCCGCGGTCCGAAAGCCGCCTTTCCAGTTCTGCCAGCGACTGCACCGCCAGGCCGTTGTCCTCGGCCAGCATGTTGATGAAACTGTACCCGCCGTCCGCGCCGAACCACAGCGTATCGCCCGTGAAGAGGTAGGCATCGTCCACCAGATAGACGATGTGCCCCCAGGTATGCCCCGGCACCAGGAAGCATTCCACCCTGATGCCCTCAATGTCCAGCACCTGGCCGTCCTTCACCAGCACCTTGGGATTGTGGATGGTCACCGGCGGCAGTTTGTACAGGCCGCACATCACTTTCCGGCGCACCTCCCCGGTCAGATACCGGTTTTCCACCTCGCCAATGTACAGTGTGGCCTCGCGGAAGAGCCCGTCGGAATCCTCCTCCACCGCACCCACGTGGTCCGTATCCTGGTGCGTGATCAGAATGTGCTTCACGCCGGCCGGATCGATGTCCAGCCACCCCATCTTCTCCGCCAGCCGCGGGTAGTTGTACCCGGCGTCGATCATGATGGTCACGCCATCCTTGCGGTAAAAGAAAATGTTGGCGATGTACTCGCGCACACAGGCCACGTGCTCATCGATCCACCCGGTGTTTAACGGCTTGAAGATCCCCTTGCCGCGGTAGATGATGGGCATGACTTTTTCCTGAAACTCCGATGCTTTTCGGGACATGACAACCCTCCATGGATCAGGGGTCGGTTCGTTCGGCTCACTGTTCGGGAGGCGCTGAACCGGCTCATGATAGTTAGATTACGCTAACATTTATGTCATACCAGATTTTCCCCTCTTTTTCAAGAGCATGACAAAAGGACGGCTCCTTTGCCGGAATGATCCGGACAAAAGAACCGTCCCCTCATCACAAAGCTCACGCCCGGATCAGGTTTTTGTAGAAATCCACCGCGCCGGGCAGGCAGTTCACTTCGATGGTCTCGTTCAGCCCGTGCATGCCTTTCATTTGCGCGGGGCCGTAGACCACCGGCCCGAAGCGCACCACGTTTTCGGCGATCTCCTCGTAGAAGCGCGCATCGGTCGCGCCGGTCATCACGTAGGGCGACTGCGGCAGCCCCGGGAAGGTGTCGGCGATCACCCGCTCCACCAGGCGGTACCCCTCCCCGCGGATGTCCGTGGAGCGCGACGGCTCCACCGCGTGGTACGCTTCCGTGCTCAGCCCGTACTTCGCCGCCAGATCGGTGATGATCTGCAGGCTCTCCTTCATGCCCTGGTGCGGGATGAAGCGCATGTTGGCGCCGATGCTGGCCTCCTGCGGGATCACGTTGTACGCATCCGACCCTTCCGCCATGGTGAAGGCGATGGTGGTACGCAACATCGCGCCCGCCTGCGCGGAGATCTTCGGCAGCGCCAGCAAAAGCAGCGGCCTGAACAGCCAGAGATTCCCGAACAGCAGCTTCATGTAGAACGGCGCGTAAGGCGCCAGCGCCTGGAACATGGCGGCCACGTCCGGCAGCAGTTTCTTTTTGAAAGGCGACCGTTTCTCCACCCGGTTCACAAAGGCGGACAGTCTGGCGATGGGCGTGCCGGCCGGCGGCGCGGACGCGTGCCCGCCGGTGCTTTTGGCCGTAAACTTCACATCGGCCTTGCCTTTTTCAAAGATGCCCACCATGGCAAAATTCCCGTGGATGCCGCCGATGGGATCCGTGATGATGCCGCCGCCTTCATCCACCACTAAAAACGGCTTCACGCCCCGTCTCTTCAGCTCCGCCACCAGTTTGGGGCACCCGTCGCCGGACCACTCTTCGGTACAGGAGGACGACAGATAAACGTCCTGCTCCGGCACGTACCCTTCCGCCAGCAGCTCCTCCACCGCCTGGAAAAACGCCATGACGGTGCACTTGGTATCGCTCGTGCCGCGGCCCCAGATCAGGCCGTTCTCGATGTCGCCGGAAAACGGGCCGTGCTCCCACGTGCCTTCCGCGGGCACCACGTCCTGGTGGCTCATGAGCACCAGCGGCTTGTCGGACGACTTTCCCTTCCAGTAAAACAGGAGGTTTCCGTCGATCTCCGTCTTCTCCAGTTTTTCAAACACCAGCGGGAAAAGCTCCTGCAGCACCTGGTGGAACCCCCGGTAGCGCGCCGGGTCCGGCTTTTCGGCGCAGGAAGTGGTGTCATACTGCACCATCCTGGCCAGTTTTTCGGCATACCCATAGGCCCGCTCACCGGCCTCCGGCGCCCGGTATTCCGACACCTTCGAAGGCATCAACAGCGCCCGGACAACCGCGATAACCAGGCAGATCACCAGCGCCGCCAGCAGAGCCAGCAGCGCATAGCCCACGTATCTCATGCCGCCGCCTTTCTGCCCTTCTTCCAGGCCAGCCAGGCAAGCAGGATGGTTAGGCCGCCCGCCGGGATGATCATGAAGCTGGTCGACCCGGTGAGACTCGGCACCAGGATGAACAGCACACTCATGAGCAGGAGCGGCGCCAGCGCCAGTTTCAGGTTCTTGCGGTAATACTTGTAGGCCATGGCGCCGAAGAGCGCCGGCACCACGTTGGCGAAGGCCGGCTGCAGCGTCTCACTCTGCAGCACCGGCTGCAGCGGCACCAACAAGAGCACCCCCAGCGCCAGCACCAGAATGGTCACCAGCGACGAGGTGGCGATGGACAGCGTGGAGATGATCTCGTTCTCCGGGGTACCGGTCTCGGTCCCCGCAATGTCGCGCGCGTTGACCGCGCACGGGATCTTCATATTGATCAGGTTGCCGGTGATGAACGCCAGGTACCCGCCGCCCGCGCCGAGCATGGGCGTGTAGACCAAAAACTCCACCACGCTGGATACCGTCCACACCAGGCCCACCGAAAGAAACCCCTTAGCCACCGCCGACAGATCCGGATACGCCCCCAGGACGCCTCCGATGGCAAACGGCGCGCCCACCAGCAGGATGAGCGTGATCACCGAAACGATGCGGCCGAGGCGGTGCGTGCCCTTCTGATATCTCTCGATCTGCTCTTCTCTCATGTCCGCCTCCTCACGCGATGACCGCGGCCAGCATGCCGATCAGCATGCTGCCGGCCACCGAAAAGCCTTCCAGCCACGCCATGTTCTTCTTTTCCGACAGCCACGTAAAGCCCGCCATCACCAGTGCCGACACCGCCGCCACCAGAAGGGGCTTCCAGTCACCCGCAAAGGCAAACATCCCGTTTCCGGAGGCAAAACCGCCCAGGTAGCTGCCCAGATACGCACTCACCAGGCCGATGAACATGGCCGTCATGGCGGTATCGCCAAAGCCCGGCCCCTTGCCGGGCTCCTTTTTCTTCCCGCCCAGCTTCTTCAGGTACGACTTGTTGAAGAAGACCGACAGCACCATGCCCCAGAGGATGCACAGACTCATGAGCAGCGCGATGGTGGCAAACCCCTGCGGCGTCATCTCCGCCGCCGAGAGCGTCTTCATGCCCACCTGCTCGGCGGCCGCCTGCGCCACCTGCGTCTCGTAGTGCAGCGCACCGATGACCGAGAGCCTAAGCCACGGCCAGGGCGTGCCCAGCGCCCCCGAGAGCGCGATGACCCCCAGCAGAATGCCCACCGCCGGCAGCACCGTGAAGGTGGCCGAGAAGGTGATCACCCGCTTCATTTTGGCCGGATCCATGCCGATAGCCCTGCCCGCACGCCAGGCCCGCACCATGAAGATGACGCAGACCAGCGCCACAAAGGCCACGATGCCCCCGCAGATCAGATAGACGGGAGCGCTGTTCAGCTGAGACAACATGTTCATACGCGCCTCCTGTTGTGTAAAAGAATGTCATCCTGAGCGAAGGCCGCAGGCCGGAGCCGAAGGATCCCCCGAAAGAGAGGAGATCCTTCAACTCGCTGCGCTCGTTTCAGGATGACATATCGTCACTGTATCAGTTTCTCGATCACCGCCTCCGCGCACTCCGCCGTGGAGGCTGTCCCGCCCTGGTCCGGCGTGAGCGCCTTGCGCTCCACCAGCACCGCCTCGATGGCATCGATCACTTTCTTTCCCCAGTCTTCATAGCCGAAGAAATCCAGCAGCTGCGAGGCGGACCATAAAGACGCCAGCGGGTTGGCAATGCCCTGCCCCGCGATGTCCGGCGCCGAGCCGTGGATGGGCTCGAACATGGACGGGAACGTGCGCTCGGGGTTTAAGTTGGCGCCGGCCGCCAGGCCCATGCCGCCCGCGATGGCTGCGCCAAGATCTGTTAAGATATCGCCGAACAGATTGGAGGTGACCACGATCTCAAACCGCTTCGGGTCCTTGACCATGAACATGGACGCGGCGTCCACCAGGTACTTGTGCGTGGGCACGTCCGGGAAGTCCCGGCCCACCTCCTCAAAGATCTGATCCCAGAAGACCATGGAGTAGTTCAGGGCGTTCCCTTTGCTGATGCTGGTCAGACTCTTCTTCTCCTTCCGGGCCAGTTCGAACGCGTAGCGGATGACACGCTCGCAGCCGTGGCGCGAGAACACGCCGTCCTGGATGACCACCTCGCGGTCCGTGCCGGGGTAGAGCCAGGCGCCCTGCCCGGAGTACTCGCCTTCGGAGTTCTCGCGGATGAAGGTCATGTTCACATCCTCCGGCGCAACGCCCTTGATGGGGCATTCGGCCCCGCGCAGGAGCCTGACCGGACGGAGGTTGATGTACTGGTCGAAATCGTGGCGGATGCGCAGCAAAAGATCACGCAGGGAGATGTGGTCCGGCACGCCCGGGTACCCCACGGCGCCCAGCAGGATGGCATCAAACTGCTTTAACGTCTCCATGCCGTCCTCCGGCATCATGCGGCCGGTCTTCGTGTAATACTCGCAGCCCCACGGGAAATCGGTGAACGTAAACGCAAAGCGCCCGTCCTTTTCGGCCACGGCCTGCAGGAGTTTCACGGCCTCCCCCATGACCTCCGGGCCGATGCCGTCGCCGGCGATGACCGCGATGTTGATCTGCTTCATGACTGCTCCTTTCCACTCTTCCCGCAGGAAGACGTCACGCGGCGCCCGGCGGACTCAGGCTTTCGCCTTCGCCTCCGCCTCGCGGCGCACCTTCCACAGCTGTTCACACACCTCCGCCGGCACCGGGACGGCCAGGGCTTCTTTGGCCTCCTCCCACTGCGCCAGCGACGAAAAGCCCATCAGCGAGACCGTCGGGAACGGGTGATCGAGGTTGGCCGCGTGCAGCAGCGCCGTCAGCGGATACCCCTTCTTCACCTGTTTCGCGAGCGCCTTGGCCAGCGCGTCGTTGACGGGGTTCTCATACATCATCTTCTGCAGCGGCGAGACCTCCCGCCCGGCCAGCACCCGGTGGAAATACCCGCTTGCCAGCGTGACCGCCGTCATCAGGCCCATGCCCGTCTGCTCGTGCCAGGCAAGCGTTTCCGCATCCAGCCCGGTCATGTTCATGGCCGCCAGATGGTTCTCGTTCACTTTGGCCAGCGGCGCCTCGATCTGGCTGCAGACAAAGCCCGTCAGCCCGTAGGCCGAGGCGCAGGCGGCCGCCGCCCGCATGCGCGGCACCGACCAGTTGGAGCACCCGTAATACCGGATCTTCCCTTCGCGCACCTGCTCCTGCAAAAATCCCAGGATCTCCTCCACCGGCACCGAGGGGTCATCCCGGTGCGGGAAGTAAATGTCCACCGTGTCCGTATCCAGGCTAAGGAGCGTCCGGTCCAGATCACGGCGCAGCTCCGCCGGCGTCACCCGCGAGGGGCCCATGGTGCGGGTTTTAAAGTCAAACGCCGGATGGCCGCCTTTGCCGGCAACGATCACCTTGTGCCACGCCCGGCGCGAGGCCATCCACTTGCCCACGGTCTCCTCGCACACGCTCTTCTCGTGCGGCTGCCCGCCGCCGTAGACGTGCGCGGTGTCGATGAGCGTGCCGCCCGCATCCACGAAGGCGTCCAGAATGGCAAACGCCTCATCCTTCGAAACCGCGGAACCGAACTTGGCCGTGCCCAGACCGACCTCCGAAAGGCTCCGGTCCATGCCCGCGTACCTCACCTGCTTCATGATGCCTTCCCCTTTCCTTTCCCGCTGTTTAACACAAAGCCGCTCGCGCTCCCCACGATGCCGCCCAGGATGTGCGACAGGTTGGAGACGTTGTCCTCCACGAAGAACATATCGTACACCTGCTGGCCCAGGAAAAAGATGACCACCAGGATGAAAGTCAGCGGCAGTTCGCCTTCCTTGAAGCTGACCAATGACGTCAGCAGAATGAATGCAAAGCACACCCCGCTGGCGCCGCAGAGCGCCACGTGCGGGAAAAAGATGGCATTCACCAGGCCGGTCACCACCGCGGTGACGGCGATGATCTCCACCATCTCCTTCGAGCCGTACTTTTCTTCCAGCATGGGCCCGAGCAGCAGGATGTAGGTGGAGTTGCCGATGAAATGCGACCAGCCGGCATGGCCGAACACGTGCGTGAACAGCCGCACGTACGTCATGGGCGACAGAAGAGACGACCGGTACGTCATGAACACCGCGTACGTGCTCTTATCGCCGGTCAGCTGCCCCAGCAGCGTAGCCAGCAGGCAGATGGCCAGAAAGCTTAACACCACCGGTGAATTGAACGTGATCCTGCGTTTCAGTTTCACCACGAACCACCTCCTCGGATGAAGATTCCGTCAGCCCTTCCCCCGCACGATGTCGGCGATGACCACCACCAGCAGCACGTACGGGTAGATCAGAAACGGCATCAGCGACACGCTGGTCAGCCCGGCGATGCCCGCCGCCACCAGCAGCTGCGCGCCGTACGGGATGATGCCCTGCATGATGCACGAACACGTATCCAAAAGCGACGCCGTCTTTTTGGGCGTCACGTGGTACTGCTCCGAAATTTCCTTCGCGATGGGCGCCGCGATGACGATGGCCACGGTGTTGTTGGCCGTGGCGATGTCCATGAAGCCCGTCAGCAGGCCGATGCCCGCCATGCCGCCCCGGGTGCCCTTCGCCCGGCGGCTGATCATCTGCAGGATGGCCGCAAAGCCGCCGTTCTCACGCATCAGCGCGGCGATGGACGCCACCAGGATGGTGACGATCATGGTCTCAAACATGCCCGACAGGCCGCTGCCCATTGAAGACAGCGCCGTGGCGTAGGTCAGGCTCCCCGTAAAGACGCCCACCAGCGCGAACAGCACAATGCCCAGCAGAAGCACAAGAAATACGTTCACGCCGGCGATGGAGAGCGCCAGCACCACGAAGTACGGCAGCGCCTGCCAGATGTTGAACGGGAACTCGCCGATGCCGCCGTCCTTGCTGCGGATGGCCGCCACGATCAGGATGATCAGCGTGATCAGCGCCGCCGGCAGGGCCACGCGGATGTTCTCGCGGAACTTGTCCTTCATCTCCACACCCTGCGTCTGCGTGGCCGCGATGGTGGTGTCCGAGATGAACGACAGATTGTCGCCGAACATGGCACCGCCCACCACCACGCCCACGGCGAAAGCCGTGGACAGACCGCCGTTTTCCGCCACCGCGCAGGCGATGGGCGTCAGCACCGAGATGGTGCCCACGCTGGTGCCCATGGCCATGGAGATGAGGCAGGCGATCACAAACAGCCCCGGCACCGCAAACCGTCCCGGAATGATGTTTAACAGCAGATTGGCCGTGGACAGCGCCCCGCCGGCCTCCTTGGCGATGCCCGAAAATGCGCCGGCCGCCAGGAAGATGAACAGCATGATGGTGATGTTCTCATCGCCGATGCCGGCCGCACAGCTGCGGATCTTTTCCTGGAACGTCCGCTTCCGGTTCTGCGCAAACGCCGCGATCAGCGCGATGGAAAACGCCAGCACCACGGACACCACGTAAAAGCCCATCTGGCCTTCCGCCGGCTTGATGTACTCAAAGAAGATGCCGTTGCCCAGATACAGTACCAAAAACAGCGCGATGGGCAGCAGCGCCTTCGCGTTTGGTTTCACATGTTCGGTTGTCATGCTTACCCCCCATACCGCACGGCGGTCCTCCGCCGCGTCTTTCTGCCATGGTAGCACAGGAAAGCGCCGGGTGCAAACAAAACACGCTTTTCCTTCTTCGTTTCCTATGTTATAATCAGATACAGCGAAAAATAAGGGGCGGCAGAGCGCACGGACGGCTGCCGCGGAAAGGGAAAACATGTTCAAAGGTCTCACCAAGCAGGAGAAAGCCTGGGTGCTGTACGACGTGGGCAATTCCGCGTTCACCATGCTGGCCTGCTCGCTCATCCCCATCTGGTTCAAGTCGCTGGCCATCGGCGACGCGCCGGGGCAGATCACCGGTGACCGCGCCACCGCCTACTACTCCATCGCCATCGCCATCGTGACCGTGGCCATCGCGCTGTTAGGCCCCATCCTCGGCGCCATCGCGGACCACAAGGACACCAAGAAGATCTTCTTCACCACGGCGGTGTCGCTGGGCGTCATCGGCTGCATCATCAACGGCTTTGCCACCAACTGGGTAGCGTTCATCGTCATCTACATCGTGGCCAAGATTTTCTACCAGGCCTCGCTGACGTTCTATGATTCCATGCTGAACGACGTCACCACCGAGGACCGCATGGACCAGGTTTCTTCCTATGGGTATGCCTGGGGGTACATCGGCTCCTGCATTCCGTTCCTGGTGGCCCTGGGTGCCTACGTGCTGGGGCCGGACATGCTCGGCAAGATCTCCAACCGGCTGTCCATGATCATCGGTTTCACCGTGACCGGCGTCTGGTGGTTCGTCGTCACCCTGCCGCTCATCAAAAACTACAGGCAGGTCAACTACGTGGAGTCCACCAAGGGCGCCGTGGGCGAGGCCTTCAAACAGATCGGCCGCACCCTCAAGAAGATCGCCCTCGGCAACAGGAAGGTGCTCTTCTTCCTGATCGCGTTCTTCCTGTACATCGACGGCGTGGGCACCATCATTGACAACTGCATCAACATCGGTACGGACCTCGACCTGAACACCGTGGGACAGGTGGTGTTCCTGCTGGCCACGCAGGTGGTGGCCTGGGGCGGGTCGCTCACCTTCGCCAGACTCTCCAAAAAGTATGAGACCGTGCCGCTGATCCTGGTCTGCATCGTCGGCTACTTTGCCGTCTGCCTGTACGCGCTGACCCTCTCCACCCTCTGGCACTTCGGCATCCTGGCCTTCGGCGTCGGCTGCTTCCAGGGGTCCATTCAGTCGCTGTCCCGCAGCTACTACTCCAAGATCATCCCTCCGGAAAACTCCGGCGAGTACTTCGGCATCTACGACATCTTCGCCAAAGGCGCGTCGTTCCTGGGGTCCGCTGTCATCGCGGCCGTCAAACTGGCCGGCGGCACCATCAACATCGCCGTCGCTTCCCTGGCCGTCTTCTTCGCGCTGGGCTTCCTGTTCCTGAAGATCTCGGACAAGCAGCCCAACGTGAACCGCGGGTGATAAGCCAAAGGGACAGGTCAGATGGCATATGCCAACCTGAAAAGATCCTCCGGCACCGGCCGGAGGATTTTTTTGATGATCGGGACGGTTCTCATGCTCCCACTTCTGTCAGCGCCGGTTGGAGCGGATCCAGATATGCTGCTCTTCGGCGGCGCGGATCAGCTCGTCCCGGAAGTCCGGATGCGCCAGCGAGATGATCAGTTCCGCCCGCTCCCACGTGGTCCGGCCCACCAGGTTCACCACGCCGTACTCCGTGGCCAGATAGTACGTCTGGCTGCGCGGGTCCGTGATGATATCGCCGGAAAAATGCGGGACGATGCGCGAGCGCCGCACACCGCGGACATCCGTATAGGTGGATGTCAGGCAGAGGAAGGACTTGCCCCCGCGCGAGATGGCCGCGCCGGTCAGGAAATCCAGCTGCCCGCCGGTCCCGCTGATGTGCCGCTGGCCCACGCTCTCCGCGCAGATCTGCCCGTACAGATCCACCGCGATGCAGTTGTTGACAGAGATCATGTTGTCGATCTGCCCGATGATCTGCGGGTCATTGACGTACTCCAGCGGCGCCGCCATGATGCCGGGATTGTTGTCCACCCAGTCGTAAAGCGCGCGCGAACCGAAGACCATGCCCGTCACCCCCTTGTTCCGGTGGATCTTCTTGTGACGGTTGGTCAGCTTCCCGGCTTCGTACAGCGTCAGGTAGGCATCGCCGCACAGTTCCGTGTGCATGCCCAGATCCTGCAGATCCGACTCGGCCAGCCTGGCGCCGATGATGTTGGGCATGCTGCCGATGCCCAGCTGCAGCGTGGCGCCCGAGGGGATGTACGGCATCAGACGGTCCGCGATGATCAGATCCTCCGGCGTGGGCGGCGCGGTGGGGACTTCCGGCAGCGGCCCGTGCTCACCCTCCACCACCATGTCCACCTCGGAGATATGGATGCACTCCTCAAACCCGCCCAGGATTCGCGGGAGGTTTTCGTTGACTTCCAGGATGACCACATCGGCCGTCTCCAGGATGCCTCTGGCCACGCCGGTGGCGCAGGACAGGTTGAAATACCCGTGGCGGTCCATAGGGGTGACGCTCATCATAGCCACGTTGACCGTCAGAAAATGCCGGTAGTACTCCACCACCTGCCGGAACAGCATGGGGATGAAACTGCACAGCCCTCTGTCGGAGAGTTTGCGCTCGTACGCGGAGAAATGCCAGCTGTTGTAGATGAAATGCTCCCGGTCCGGATCGCATTCGACCGCGCGGATCGGGCCGAAGATGAGGTTCCCGCGGATCTTCACATCGGTCAGTTCATCCCGACGCCTGGCCAGGGCTTCGTCCAGCAGGACCGGGAAGCCCAGATTGCTGGAATAGTCCAGCCAGTCGCCGCTCTTGACCACCCGCACCGCCTCGTCCGGCGTGCGCAGCTTTTTCCGGTATTCCGCCGTAAAGTCCATCGCGCCTCCTTTGCTCTCACCGCCCGATCCTGCGCAGGATCCCGTCCACATCCACGCCGGGGTGGGTCAGGTACATGCGGCTGATGCTCTCCGCCAACTCCTCGCTGATGCCGAGCCGCGCGGCGATCTGCGAAACGCTCCGGCCGCGCTGCACCTCGGCCACCACCTTGCGCACCAGGCCGGCGGGGTCTTCTGCCAGCCAGGCCTCTTCTTTTCCGGACGGTGCGGCCATCTTCCGTGTGCCTTCCAGATTGATCTTTCGCACCCGTGGCGTCCCGTCTTCCGCGACGGTCATCACCGCCATCGTGGCCGGCAGCCCGAACCGCCGCTTCCCGCAGCTGCCCGGGTTCAGGAACAATCGGCCGTCCCGCGTCTTTTCTTCATACCGGTGCGTGTGCCCGCAGACGATGACATCGATATCCTCCAGCCCCTCCGGCACATCCGCCGGCTTGTGCGTCATGAAAAAACGGATGCCGCCGAGGGTCACCTGCACCGACGCCGGCAGTTCCTCCGCCCATGCGCCGTCCGTATTGCCGCGCACCGCCGTCACAGGCGCGATGGCCGCGAGTTGCTTCAGAATTTCCGGGCCGCCGACATCGCCCGCATGCAGAATGGCTGAGCACCCCTGCAAAGCCTGCAGCACCTCCGGGCGCAGCAGGCCGTGCGTGTCGGACAGGATACCGATACGGGATTCATCCTTCATCATCGCTCCCTCAGCCCCTTTAGGAACGCCTTCCGCTCCTCCGGGATCCGGTAGCTCTCCACGGCTTTCTGAATGGTCTTGCGGTGCACCCACTCCGGAAGCCTGCGTTCCGTCAGGTACGGCAACACGGCATCCCACTGCTTCGCCAGCGCCGTGGCAAAATACCAGGCGATCATCATGTTAATGTAGTATTCTTCCGACTGTACGGCCGCGACCATGGCCGGAAAGCGCGCCTCAAACCGCTCATCCAGGAAATGCTGCATCAACATGCCCATGCCAAAGCGCACCGTATAGGTGCGCCCGGAAGCCAGCCACCCTTCGATAGCCGGCAGCAGCCGCTCCGGTTCTTTGCGGAACACCTTCGGCGACAGCTGGTCGCACGTGGCCCAGTTGTCTACGAACAGCAGAAACGCCTCCACCTGCCGCAGGCAGGCATCGAAATCCTTCTCCTCCGCCAGCAGGAACGCGTGCAGCTGGTTTTCATCAAACGTGGGGTGCGGCAGGTCCGCCAGGAACACTCCGCAGTCTTCCTTTGCCAGCCGCTTCGCCAGTTTCCGCAGGTCCGGCGTGCGCACGCCGATGAACGCCTCCCGCGGCAGGTTCGGGATCAGCTTCGCCTGAAAATCCGCGTAAGCGGTGTCCTGCAGACGGTACAGTTCCGCCAGGATCTGCTCTTGTGTCATCAGCCCCTCCTGCCAGTCACCTGACCTGTCCATCCGGCTTCACATATGCCAATTGACCTGTCCCTCTGGCATACTCGCGAAGCAATGAGCCACGCGCAAGACAGACGGGCTCGACTGCGCAAGCTTGCTTGCAGGCAGGCGAGGACCGGCTGACTTGCATGCGGCGAATGCCGCGGCTTGCCTGACCGCAGGTCAGGCAAGTAAGCGTGGCGACCACTATCAGTACCTCGACTCGTACGCTTCGCACACTTTCCGTTTGGCTTCTTTCGATTTGGCCAGCCACGGGCACAGCATGTCGAACGCGTGCGTGCGGCCGTGGTACACATCCACGGAAGCCTCCACACCGGCTTCCTGCAGATGACGGACATACGCCAGTGTCTCCGCATAGAACGGCTCTCCGTCGCTCACAAACGTGTAGCACGGCGGCAGTCCGGAGAAGTCCGTCTCGCGCGCGGCGGAGGCGTATGTCGGCACCCGTTCGGTGCCATAGAGGCCGCGCAGATAATTCTTCCACCCCCAGTGGTTGCGCCTGGTGTTCCACACGCGGCCGTGGTTGTTGCGCGAGCTTTCGGTATCCTCGCAGTCGATCATCGGATAAAGCGGCAGCTGCATGGCCACGGACACTTCGCCTTCATCGCGCGCTTTCAGGCACACGGCTGCGGCCAGCCCGCCGCCGGCGCTCTCACCGCCCACGGTGATCTTCGTGCGGTCGATGCCCAGCGCCTCCGCGTTCTCCCACATATACCGCAGCGCCGCATAGCAGTCGTCAAACGCTGCCGGGTACGGGGCTCTCCACGCCAGCCGGTAGGCGGGCGATACCACCACCGCGCCGTACTTTTTTGCCAGCATCTTCCCCACGGACATGTGTACCATCGAAGCCATGCCCACCATGTATCCGCCGCCGTGGAGCCACAGGATGCCCGGCAGCGGGTAGCTCACCCCCTCCGGGCGCAGCACCAGCACCTTCATCCGCCCGGCAGGACCTTTGATCCATTTCTTTTCGGTCTTCATGTTCATATCGACATCACTTCTTTGTATACGCGCTTCCCATCGCGAACATCCGACCGCATCAGGGACACTTTCTTCACCATCATCTCGCCTTTCGGCGCGGGCACGCCCTGCCACCGCCCGGCAGCCTTGCGCACCAGCGTGATGTGCGGCACGAACGCCTTGCGGTCGTAGGCGATGCCGGCGTCATCGAGCGCCCGGCGCACGTTCTTGACCAGCGCCGCCAGCCCCTGGCCGCTCTTGGTGCCCACCCAGAGGATATCGCCAAAGTTCCCCAGGCCATCCAGTGACAGTTTGAACGGCTTCCAGGCGACGGCTTTCAGCGCTTCTTTGACCGGCGCGGCATCCTCCACCTCACCGATGAAGGCCAGCGTCAGGTGAAGGTTGGCCGACGGCGTATACGAGCCCTTCACACCGGCCTGCTTCAGGCCATGCAGAAGCCCCGTGAGAGATGTTTTCATATCGTCCGAAAGAGTGACCGCAACGAACAGCCGCATAACCATTCCTTTCCGATGTGTCGAAAGAACCGACTCCTTGTCTCACGCGCCCAGTCCTGGCTCCCCGAAGTCGAACATCATGGCGTTGATGTCATAGATGTCATAGATCTGGTTTTCCAGGCAGTAGCGGATGATCAGATCGTACCGGTCGCTGGGCGAGAGGGCGTATCCGGCGCGGGCCAGGAGGTCTTTCATCTCGTCGAGGTTGAGTTCCAGGGCGATGCCCAGCGCGATGGCCGTCTGCTTCTTGGGTTTGTAATCCACGTCGCAGCGGATCTTGGAGAAGAGCTTGCGGTCCACGTTGGCCTTGCGGTAGACCTGCGGGTCCGTGAGGCCGCGCTCGTCGATGAGCCGGAAGAGCCGCTCCTGGAAGGTCTCGCCGGCCTCCTTGATCACATCTGCCAGCTTCCGGCGCCGGCCGGGAGGGGTGAGCGGCGCGCCGGTCTCCATGCGGACTTCCCGCTCTTCCTCCATATTCTTTCTCCGGAAACCTTTCCGGAAAGCGGACGCCGGAGCGGCATTCAAAAGGGGCTCATACGCGGATTCCGGCGCGGCATTCAAGGAAGGCTCTTCCGCGCATTCCTCCGCCATGGACATATCCGCCATCGCTGCATCCGCCACCGTCATCCGGCTGGCGATGTACGCGCTCACGTCCGCGCGCAGGCTCCGCGAGATGCGGAACGCCGCCGGATCATAGACGGCCATGGTGATGTCCATATCCTCTTCCTGCAGGAAGGCGGAGATCTGCTGCAGCGCCACCGTCAGCGCTTCCTCGCGCGGGAAGCCGTAGGTGCCCGCCGAGATCAGCGGGAAGGCGATGCTCTCACACCCCAGCTGTCTGGCCAGCAGCAGCGACTTGCGGTAGCAGGAAGCCAGCACCTCCCGCTCGCCGTGCAGCCCGTCCTTCCAGACGGGGCCCACGGTGTGGATGATGAAGCGCGCCTGCAGGCCGAACGCCGGCGTGACCGCCGCCTCGCCACGCCCGATGGCGCCGATCTTTTTCCGCTCGGCCAGCAGTTGTTCATACCCGGCGGCATCATAGATATCGGCATCCGTCCCCCGGCCGACCACCGGCTCCGGGTTGGCGGTGTTGACGATGGCATCCGCCCGCACGCGGGTGATATTTTCATGAATGATCGAAAGCGGCATATATCTCACCTCCCTGTATTTTTTATTGTATCCGCCTCCGCAACCCCCGTCAATCGCCCGGAAGGTTTCTGACGGCGCCGCTCTGCGCCTATTCCCGATATGCCGCTTTTATGCCATCCTGACGAATCCCTTGCGATTTGGCGCATAATGTTTTATTCTGTGTTATAGAAAACAGAGCAATGGTCATACTGCTTTCTCCAACAACCCATCACCACCCAAGGAGGCCACCGCTATCTGGAGGACGAAGCGCCCAGGAAGGATAAAGAGAAAGAGGAAAAGAAGGAAGAAGACGCGATCCATCGCAACGACAGCTTCGAATTGAACTTCATCTGAGCAGCCTCTTCGCCTGACAGAAAGGACGGTCCCTACGCCACTGCATGTGGTGTAAGGGCCGTCCCTTTATCATCACCGATGCTTACGCATATACTCCGCCGTCCGGTGCAGCACCTCCCCGTGGCGGATCTGGTCCAGATGCCCTTCAAAGTCCAGCCCGTAGCGGGCGGCCAGCTCCGTGAAGCGCTTTTTCACCAGCGCTTCGTCATCGTTGCGGGCCGTGCCCAGGAAGTCTTCGATGCTCATCTGCCGCCAGGCTTCATCGGTCAGGTTGTACAGTCCCACCCCGATGAGCCGCACCGGGCGGTCAGCCGCCTGCGCCAGCATCTGATGCGCCTCGCGGTAGATGACGGCCGCCTGGCGGCTGGGCTCGATGATGCGCGACCGGGTGATGTTCTTCATATCCCCGTACGTCAGCTTGAGCGTCACGCCCTTCCCGTACAGCCCCACGCGGGCAGCGCGCTCTTCCACGCACAGCGCCAGCAAGAACAGCACATCTTCCAGCAGGCCCACATCGCGCGTGTCCTCCTGGAAGGTCAGCTCGCGGCTCACGGACTTGGCGTCCTCCGGGCGGTACGGCACCACCGGACGGTCGTCGATGCCCTGCGCCAGCTGCGTGATCCACCGGCCCTGCTTGCCCAGCAGCGCCTCCACCTCGGCCGGCTTTTCGCGGATATCGCGCACCGTGTGAATGCCCGCTGCGTGCAGCTTTTCCGACGTCTTCTCCCCCACCGTGTACAGCACCCGCACGTCGCGGTCGATGATCAGATCCACGAACGCCTGCGCGTCGGGGATCTCAAAATACCCGTCGGGCTTCTTCTCCTCGCTGGCGGTCTTGGCGGCTGTCTTGGAGTACGCCACGCCCACCGAACAGTTCAGCCGCAGTTCTTCCTTGGTGCGCCGCTTGATCTCCCGCGCAAACGCGCAAGCCCCCTCCCAGGAGCCCGCCTTTTCCGTCACATCCAGATACGCCTCATCCAGCGCGATATACTCCGACGCCGTGGCGTACGTGTTCCAGATCTCGTGCAGCTGCGACGACACCTTCCGGTATTTTTCAAAGTTGGGATGCCGGTAGATGCCGTGCGGGCACAGCCGGTAGGCCTCCTTGATGTTCATGCCGGAGCGCACGCCAAACGGACGCGCCTCGTAGCTGCACGTGGCCACCACGCCCCGCTCGTGCGGAAGCGACCCGATGATCAGGGGCTTTCCGGCCAGCGACGGATCGTCACGCACCTCCACCGACGCGTAAAAAGCATCCATATCCACATGTATGATGATTCTCTCCATACGATCCAAAACCAAATGGGACGTAGCAAACTGGTCACGTAAACCATTTGGGACGCAGCAAACTGGTCATATACCAATTGGCTGCGTCCCAATTGGTCACTTTCCGGCCAGCTGGCGCAACACGAAGCCTGCCATTTTCATGGAGCGGGCTTCGCCCGCCGAGACGTTGCGCAGGCAGATCACGCCGGACCAGTTGCAGAGGATATCCATCTGAGCGCCCATGGTGCCGATGTTGTCATCGGAGACGATGGCGATCGGCTCTTCCTTGCCAAAGCAGGCGCTGATAAGATCGGCCACCAGCTGCCGGCGGGCGGCCGCATCCGGGTTCTTCCACTGCGGCACCGTGATGTCCAGGTTCACGTGATCCGGGGAACCGCCGCCCGGCAGCGACACGATCACCTTCACGTTCTGGTCCGCCGGGGAGAAGTATGCATTGTTCTCTCCCGGATCATACTCCAGCCGCTTCAGATACCGGCTGATCAGATCCACCGTCGCATCCAGACGGGCGCGCACACTGCCGCTCCCTTCACCGGTCAGCGACGCCGCTCCGATCAGCGAGAACAGCCGCTCATAACGGTCATTGGCCGGGCCTTCCACCATTACCAGTTTTTTCAGTTCCTCCACGATGCGGGCATCCGCCTCGTCCCGCGCGGCGCCAAACCACTCATCCGTGTGCGCAAACGAAACGTCCGCATCGCCAAACGCCCGCAGAAAACTGACCTCCGGGTCCGAGAGGTCTTCCGACACCGCCTTCACCAGCCCTTCAAACAGTTTTCCGTGGTGCATCTGCAGCAAAAGAAGCGCCAGCATCCCCTCTTCGTGCCCCGCGTACGCCGCATCACCCAGGTTGATATAGAGCTTCATGATGTTGAAGATCCGCTTGATGGAACGCGGGTTGGTATCCCCGAACAGACGGATCAGGCGGGCCAGCTCACCGCTTCTTTCCCCGCTGTTCAGGAGGCTTCCCACGTACTGCTCCACGTTGTACCGGTGGCAGGGCAGCGAGAACGGCAGCTGGATCAGTTTGTCGAAGAAACGCGCGGAATACTCTATGGCGTCCCCTTCATCAAACCCGTAGCGCCGTTCGATGCCCCGCTGCACGATCTCATGGTCGAGCGCCAGCACAAACACGCAGTTCTTGCACATGAAGAGATTCTTCATGTCTTCCAGGAAGGTGACGGCCACCTCCGGCTCCAGCCGGTCCAGATCATCGATGTAGAAGATGATCCGGTTGATGCCGAAGTTTTCCTCCAGGAACCGGATGCCGGTATCCAGGCAGCCTTTCAGTTTCTCCACGTATTCGTAGATCTTGCCGGCCTGCCTGGCATTTTCGGCGGCCTTCGCCGTGTCTACAAACAGCTGCAGCACGGCCTGCCCCTTCTCCGCCAGTGCCTCAATGGCCGTTCCCAGCGCGCCGGCCACGCTGTTCACCACTTGGGACTTCACCTTATTCAGGTTCTTCCGGATCTTCCCAGTGACTTCCCCGCCGCCGCGGGCCTGGTCGATCTCCTCCCGGATGCACTCTTCCATGCGTTGCAGCAGCGGCAGGAACAGATCGTCATCGCGGATGCGGGCGTACTGCCAGGTATTGAATTCGATCTGCGACACCTGCGGGTCATCGGCCAGGATCGCCTTGATCATGTTCATGGCGCTGGTCTTGCCCGTCCCCCAGCTGCCCTGAATGGCGATGGTCATGGGCGTGGGGCAGGTGCCGATGAACTGTGTGAGCCCTTTGATATACTGATCAAGCCCCAGCGCATCCTTCTCCGCCGGCGTGTCCTCAAACCCGTACGTGCCTTCCCGCAGTGCTTTGATCCACTCGTTCTCCATGATACCCCCTTTTATCGCAGTCTGAACCATTTGGGACGCAGCCGCAGATCTGATCGGTTCACTTCAGTCCATCCAGGTTCACCTTGTAGATCTGCGGATCTGCACAAACTTTTTTCTGCACAAACATCAGCATATAGATGGGCAGGTATATCACATTTGTCCGTTTATGCAACCGGTTTCAGCCACGTTTTGTCCGTTTTTCCAACATGCTTTCGCCGATAATTGTCCGGTTTTTCCGGCTCATTCCGGCTTTTTTGTCCGCTTTTCCAACATTCCTTCCTCTCACCCCGCCTTACAGCCTTCTCTTCCAGGCACAAAAAGAGCAGGCCGCAGGCTGCTCTCATCCTTCACTCCCTTCCCGGAAACTTCAGCGCCACCGGCATCTCCAGCTCCCGGTCAAACACCAGCCTGATGCCGCCGGCTTCTTTTTGCCAGTGCAGGCCTTCCGCCCGGCCAAGCGCCTGCGGCTCTCCTGACAGGCCTTCGATGAGGATCTGTGACGGCGCCGATGCATCCGCGATGGCGTAAAGCGTATCCCCGTTAGCCGTAAACCACACCCGGCAGCCCTTCCCCTCCAGCGTCTTCCGGCTGCTGACGGTGGTATCGTAGATGGCTTCTCCGTTTTCTTTCAGCCACCCGCCCATGCCCAGCAGGCTCTTCTTCTGGATGTCCGGGATGGTGCCGTCCGCCTTCGGGCCCACGTTGATGAGCAGGTTCCCGTTGTTTGACACGGTCTGCACCAGCTCGCGCACCAGCGCGCCCGGCGAGAGGATGTGACGCTCGTCCTCCTGCGCGTTGTAGCCGAAACTTAAGCCCAGCCCGCGGCAGCTCTCCCATTTTTCCTGCCGGCTGACAGCCTCCTTGCCGCTCTCGTACTCTTTGTTTTTGTAATCCCAGAACAGCCCGTTCCAGCGGTCGTTGGTCACGCCTTCGGGACAGGTATTGTAGTAGTGCGCCAGCAGTTCGGGCAGCCTGTCCACCGCCGCCTGCGGCCATCCGATATCGTTCCACAGGATGGACGGGTGATAGTTGTCGATGAGCTCGCAGTACTGGTTGTACGCGTAATCCGCATACTCTTTGGTGGTGCAGTTTTTCTCGCGCACGTCCCTGCCGGAAAACATGGGATCATGCCGGAACGTCCAGTCGATCAGCCCGGAATAATACAGCCCCATGCGCATGCCGTGGGCGCGCACGCTCTGCGTCAGCTCCCCCGTGATGTCCCGGTGCGGCCCGCGGTTCATGGTGGAATACTCCGTGTACCGGCTGGGAAACAGACAGAACCCATCGTGATGCTTGGTCACCAGCACCACATAGCGGGCGCCGGCCTGCCGGAACAGTTCCGCCCACTCATCCGGCTGCCAGTTCTCCGCCTTCCACAGGTGAGTGAAGTTCTCGTACGGAAAGTCCTTCCCGTACGTTTTGATGTGGTGCTCATACGTGGGCCCGCGCCCCACGTTGACGGAATTGTAGTACCACTCCGCATACGGGTTGGCCACAAACCACTCCTCATCCGGAATGGTGCCCAATTCCCCCACCGGCGGTGCGAACGCCGGCACGGAGTAGGCGCCCCAGTGAATGAAAATGCCCAGCTTGGCGTTGCTGTACCAGGAGGGGATGACGTGAGTTTTCAAAGATTCCCAGGTGGGCTGATATGTAGTCATGCTATCTCAGTTACCTTTGAACGAATTCCACCAGATATCACTCAGCATCCAGTCTGCAGCGGTCTCACGCCTGGCCTGTTCCTTCTGGCGCTTCTTCTCTGCCTTACGCTCCTTGCTCATGCGGGCATTTTCACGGGCATCCTGCATGATCTCCTCACGCTTTTCCGGATCAGAAAGGAGTTTACCCACCAGGCACAGGAAAAACAGAAGTATCATCACATAGAAAAAAGCAGTGAAAAACATGGATGAAGCCCTCCTTCTGATTCCATTATAGCGACAGAGAGAATAAAAAACAGACCGTTTTATGCCAATTAGGCTCTGATATTTCTTCGGATTCACAGACTGTTAATCCGCTTTAAGCGTCTTTTCAAAGTATCTTCTTCCAAACTCCTCCATCAGCCATGTTTTTCCGCACTGCCTGCAGCCGGTAATAAGCATGGGTTTACGGTGTTCTTTTTCCTTCCACTTTAACAGCGCTGACATAGCCAAACGTTCCATATTGCCTCCAAAAGCCACTGGTGGAGAATATTCATATGAATATTGGCCGTTTATGGCTGTTTTTCATATGAATAACGCAATTGTGCGTCAGTGCAAATCTCCTGTCAATCCCTGCCCCGGATGCAGAGTTCCGCAAGAAAACGAACACCGATTTTGCGCGGAACTATGTTAAACCAACCATGATAGCTTTTGTTCTGCATCACCCACTCAAACAAAAAGAGCAGCCCGCAGACCGCTCTCAATAGTCAGTTCTCTGATGCGAGACTCACTTATCCTTCTTGTCTGAGTCCCACAGCCAGTCGCTCATCATCCACAGCATATTGATCTCGTCCCAGTCCTGCCGCTTCCGGCGCTTCTTCTCCTGCTTACGGATCTTCCGCTGCATATTCTGCACTTTCACGTCCTGCATGAAATCTTCCATGTCCTCCGGAGTGGCAAAAGACTTCAAGCCAAAGTATATAAAGAGCCCAACGATAGGCACGAATATAAGCAATGTTCCCATGAATGATGCCCTCCTTCCGATTCCATTATAGTGACCGAGAGAATATATAACAGACCGTTTAATACCAATTAGGCTCTGATATTTCCTGAGTCTGGTATATGTGCGACCTTTCCTTCCATAAACTTATCCGCACGCACTTTATGTCGAATCAGACCGTCCTCGAAACGAATCGTAATATTTTTGTTATCATGGTACTCTATTACTGTCGCCATGAGACCACAGTTCATCCTCCGTGTCATGTTCATATACTTTTTCCTAACAACATCGGACACCGTTCCTTTTTGAGCGAGAGATTTAACCATACGCTCTTGCTGTTCTTTTCTCTCTGGCCTCTCATCCTCAGGTTTAGGAAGCGCTTTTGAACCATCCTCCAACTCCAGAATAGCATCATCCCAAATGGTCAATACGTTATTATATAATTTCTGCATTTTGGAGATTTCTCTGGAGGCCTTGTATATATCCGTATCGAGATACAGCGTAGCTTTTGCTGGCGTTAGCTGGCTTTGCCCTGGCAGAACCATCAATTCTTCTACACCATCTTTCAGCAGTCCATTATACCTTTCATATAAAGCAGGACAATGCTCTTCCAACAAACTCGGCACAGTATCATAAGCATACTTCCAAACCATATCTGTAGCATGATAAGGCCTCAACGTCAGATCAAACGGATTGACATAAATGTGGTCATAAAAACTTATATCGACGATACAGCCGTGAATATGTCCCGACCCGCCAATTGCTTTCACGGCATCGGACACCTTCTTTTGAATAGCACTGTATTTATCAAGCGGTTTTGAAAGTTTCTCTATGACCTTGTCCATCTGTTCATAATAAAAGTGAACATCTGTACCTTTTAACCCTTTTGTTCTAGCACCGTTGAGAATCGACAGTCTGCCAGACGCCAACTTTGCAAGAAAGCAGTAATACCCGTTCTTTTTGAGCATATAGATTGCGTCAAACTCCCGGTTCATCTGCATCTTCATCTTTTTCCCACGATTAAATGCAATATAATCCGGTTTGCTGATTTCATAAATCCCATCTGTATAGTATACAAACGTATCGTACACATCCTTCTCAGGAATGTACTTGAAAGCCAGATGACGTCCATGATACCCATTCTGGTTGTCAGAAAACACACGCGTGGCCCCGTCATCAAAGAAATAATTCCGGTGGTCATGCCCGCTGATATAGATGACACCCTCCTCATAAACAGCCTTCCTACTCCAGTCCTTTAAGGGCATATGAGTCACCACAATCCGAATACGATCCGCTAAAGGCTTGGTCACAGAAAGGAACTTTTTATATAGAGCAGCAAATTTATTAGATTCCTGTATTTCTTGACTTCGTGTCAACGTATTACGGTAAATGCCATTCTTAGCATTAAACTTTGGATTGCAGCCTGAAAAACCAATCCCAGCTAGGACAATCATCCGAGCAGACTGTAATCTCTCCCTCAACGCTTCTGAAGACAATTCCATTACTTCCTCATACGGGATTCTTACTGGATAGTCATAGCTAAATGCACAGAGGTAGTTGCTATTCTGGAGATCATAATCGCTAAACATCAGGATTTCATTATTGACAACATGGGCTGAGCTCATTTCAGCGTATTTTCTGACTATCTCCTCAACGCTTAGCCCAGACCATGCCCACAACTCATGATTTCCAGGAATGATTATAGCATCCTGCAAAAAACGGAATTCCATGTTGATGAACATCTGAAACACATGCGGGTCATGTGAGATGTCACCGTCTATGAAGACTACCTTATTAAATCCAGGGGTGTTAAAATAAGACTCTTCCAGACTCTTTCCAACCTGCATCAAGACTTCATGCACGTCCCCTGTTGACTGACAGCGGGCATCGAACAGGATGTGATCCAGATGGATATCCGAAATATACAAGATGCTCACATCATTTCTGTACGATACCATATTAGCCATTGTAAACGAATCTGACGGCTGTAGTTCCTCCTTTGGTCTGACTGATTCCAATGCAAATTTTGTTTCTATCTCATTCTGTGTTGTGATATTAAAGTCCGAGGACACATCCATTTCCGGGAACCGTTCTGGAGGCAGTACACCTGACAGGTCGATGCCTGTACTCAATACCCTACTATAGATGGCCGTTGGCATCATTCTAAAATCAGAACCATGAAGATCTCCGCAGAGAAATGAATAATACTCGGCAAAATGAACAAATTCGAATTTTTCTCTGAATCGAACGCCCCCCTGCTCGTCCACCCATTCCTGAGAGATGTAAAAAGTTTTATCTCTATATTCCTTCATGACAGCATATTGAAGTGATGTCTTTTTTGTCAGTGGGAGGACTGTCTTTTCATTCGTCAGATAATCGCGCGGGTCAAAAATCTTCTCCAAAATACAGTCCGAAAGGTCACAGTCAGTCAAGTCATACTCAACTGCTTGGACAAACTCTTGGAAGTCTTTGAATACCTCGTATTTATAACAATACAGCTTATCTGATCTCTGGATATATAGCGTCTTTATGAAATAGCCAGCTATATCATAGCTTTTTTTAACCTTGACGGTATGAGCTTCATAGTCAGCAAGTGCTTCAGCTACGATTCTTGCTTCTCGTTTATGTTTTTCCCTTGTTTTATTAGAATAGTCATACGTTGGTTCAAAGGAGTCCGCAAGCCTAACAGGATCCTTGCAAAAGGCCATAATAACGTTTATGAATAAATCCGGGATGCACTGTTGCCTAGCACTTTCAAGCAGCAGCGCTTCCGCATTTTCATCCTCTGCAAAATATTGGCTCAGTGCGATTTGAAAATCCTTTCCGTAAAAGTCCTTGTTCATGAAATGATTCAGTGCCTTTTGGATATCCTTTGGCTCTCTGCAACCACACAGTCTCTTTACCATTGCATGTAAATGTCTTCCGCGTGCCGCTTTTTCGCAGTGAATAACTTTAATTTCTTCTGCTAAGCTCCAAGAATAGTCCTCAATCGTTCTCGTAACGAGAGGTTTCCTGTTCAAACGAGATTTGTCAATATGAAATGTTTCCAGAAGACTGTCTTCTGGCTTCCAACCTATATAACACGCTTGGGTATAAATATCCCCTTCGAGAAATTCATAGTATTCTTTAAAATCAGCAAAGTATTTATCCCTCTTTCTGACATAAGAATCATCGTCTTCATCATACTCAGAATCTTCCGTTTCAGTAAAGTCACAGTCATTTTCATCGCAAGAATGGATAATTTCTTTGACATAGAACGTATCGTTGAGCAATTCATAACCGCGTAATGAAAGTTCGATAAGGTTTCCATTTTCATCCCTTTTCATAGATTCAATCAGCTCTAACACCCGCTTCTTTGCCATGGGAGCAGAGCAAAACCTCCTCTCAAAAAACGTTCTATCCATGTGTTCTGGCAGGGAAAATGTTTTATAAGACACTTATTCCTTTTCGGCGGATTATATTTTAGCCTGCATTTCCTTGATCTTTCTTGCCGATGACACCAGCACCGTCACGGCAGCCGCCAGCAGCACGGCGCCTGCAGCCAGGGCTATATAATTCACTATGTTCTTGCCGGTCAGCTCACCCGAATCCGTAATCTCCGGAATGACGTACTTTCCGTTCGGCCGCTGGTAAACCTCAACCTTTACGGTGTCCCCTACCTTCACAGAGTTCTTGTACAGCGTGATGGCGCCGCGGTATTCCTCCCCGTCCACCTCATATTTCACCCTGGTATACCACTCGCGCTCTCCCGCCTGGTCGTTCTTGAGCTTGGTATCCGTGACCGTCGCTTCCACCCGGCGGGTGTCTTCGGCATCCTCATACTCCCTCAGGCGGCTGCTGTTCCGGATCAACCCGACAATGCCCAGCACCAGAAACACGACCGCCACGGCCAGTGTGATGATGGCCGCTTTGGCGGTGGTCTTCTCTTTCTCGAGAATTCGCTTTCTTCTGTCGTTTTTCTTGCTCATCTCAGTCACCCTTCTTCCGGGATCTTTCCTGCTTTCTTTAAACTGTCTGCTGTTTCTGCAAGCCACTCATCTCTTCCAAGTCTTGGCCATTCCCTCTCTCTTTTTATTACTCTTCCGGCACCCAGATCCCTGTCCATTTCTTCGCCTCCTCCGGGATCCAGAACGGATCTCCGGAAAACGTAAGTGTCCCGTCAGCATTCAGGACGATGGAAACATCAACCTCAACCTCATCCTCATATCGGCCCAGAACGTCAGGATCCTCTCCATCCGTCTCCCATACGAACTCCGGAGGGTATCGAAAACTCTTTATTCTTTCGCCGGGTTTATAGTCATTCGGCAAAAACTCCTCATGGCCGTCTTCAAAACGAGCGTACAACCCTTCCATGTCTGCCGCGATCTCTGTCACATGACTCCATGCATTTGCCGCCCTAAAAACCGACGGGTTTTTGCCGTAGTATACGGTAACTTCTCCGTTCACGTACAAAACGGCTGTATTCCCATAAGCACTGACAACATCCACTACATCTCGTTGTTTCTCCAGCCATTTCCGTTCCTTTGTTTTTTCACCTGTCCCATAGTCATACATGCCCTCACGTAGTCCGGCTATCACAAGTGTGCCGTCTTTTCGCAGTGCGATCATATCACCGTGTAGGTCGAAATCAAGGATCGCTACAACACCGGTCATTTCTGCTATCTCCTGGTGCGGGCTGATGATGTTGTTTTCGTCCATCCAGCGTTCATAGTAGATATTGCGCGCACGTTCGGACGATACAAAGTCGCGTCCGTTTGTTCTGACTGTCCCGTCCGCGCAGACAGCATATTGCGTCGCGCCTGTGGTATACACCTGAATGGCACTCGGCCACTGGACGATACTGGTGCCTTTTCCCGTATCGGTTATAAGCACCTTCCCCTCCTGTGTTAAAGCCACCAGATGACCATAACTATAAGCCAACGGCACCTCCGGATACCGTTCTCTCCACAGGGCGTAACTGCGCTCCGCAGCGTCTTCGTATTCCCCTGCCCGGCCGTACAGTATGGCCGCCCGCAGTGACTGCCCGTTCTCTTCATAATATTCGGCAGCCCTGTACAGGATAGGATGCCTGAAGATCAGCCATCCCGTCAGTGTAACGGCAGCCAGGGAGAGAAGAACGGCCGTTACGATGACAAGCGCGCGATGTTTCTTACAGAAAGCCTGCCAGCCGGCTTTGATCTTTTTCTTAAACAGGATCTCCTTTTCCCGCAGCTGTTCTTCACGGCTCTTCCACACATGGTCCGCGAGCATCTGCTTCCAGAGGGCCACTTCTTCCTCTTCGGAATAATACCCCTCCTTCACCATCCACTCCAGGCTATTCTTTTCCTCCTCTGTTGCACGCCACTTCTTCTCATTCACCCACGCAAGCACATCCGCGATCACCCTCTGCAGACCGTCCAGAGAAAGCATGTGCGGCATGCCCGGTATCGACAAGGCCGTCGTGACCAGTTCGCGTTTTCCGTCTTCTTCCAGGTAGCCTTCTTTCATAAATTTAGCCAGCCAGGTGTACAGTCTGCCACTTGCGATATCCGTGCGGGCACGTCTTATCCTTTCCAGCAGGAGAGCTTCATATTCCTGCCTGGAAGTCATCTCATACAGCTTCCGTTCTTTCTCATATGTTTTCTCAAGAAAACTCTCTGCCTTTTCTTTATTGAACAGTTCTCCTGACTGCTGTTCCTTCCTCAAAATCGGAAACCGTCCCATCTTCCACAGGAAATCCGCGTCCCCGTCACGGGTCCCCATGTAAAGCATTCCTGTATCCTCTTTGTCATAAATAGTACTCGAAATGCGGCCCCCTGTCAGATTCGCACAGGACCAGGAGCAATAATACTTTTTATCACCCGGCAACGTTTCTGGCCACACCCAGAGCAGCCTTTTACGCTCGAAGTCCACAAAGACCGGGCTGCCAAATCCTGTTCGTCCTACCAGGTTATCTCCCAGTTCCTTATCATGAGCCACACTGATGATGACATCTTTATAGTCGATGCAGGAAAAGCCATACTTTTCCTGGCGTTCGATCTGCTTTTTCACGTCATCCCCGGAAAGCCATTCCTTTAACAGCGGCAGTTCGTTTTTGACAAACTCTCGCGTCCGCTTCCCCTCTATATTAAACAATTGCTGCTTGTAACTGATGTAATTATTTCCCGCGTGACGATTCCTTCCGGAGGACGGAACATAATCCGAATCGTCATCATCCCCCAAAATGACTTCGTTGATGAAGTGTGCTTCAAACGCTCTCTCCAGCGTATCAGTCTTCCCATCACCGTTCAGATCAAATGTGTTCCAAGGATCGCTCAACGATCATTCCCTCCCTCATTTCCTGTCCGTTTCCATGGAACCTGTTTCAAACAAAAGTCTCGTATTCCCGATATACCGGTCTTTAAAATGCTTCCGGTGCATCCCGGCAAACAGGTCTCTTACGGCAAACCATCCGGGCTCTTCCGGGAGATCTTCCCGATACAGGTCTTTAACCTGATACACACCGGATGCCTGAAGTTCCGCAAGAGACGCTCCCTCCGGCAGGTACTCTTCCACCAAATGGTCCCAGATGAGTTTCCCCGGCCGGATCAGCGCACCGGCTTTTCCGGTATCTTCTGTTACGGGTGCCTGCCGGTAGGCCGCCAGTTTCTCTGTGATCTCCTTCTCGCTTTTGGCACCGAGGTTTCGGATCTTGCGAAGCTCCGAGCCGTCCTCACCGATCAGTTTCAGCACATCCGCCACCGTATGGCAGCCGGCCCGGTGCAGGCAGTTATTAGCCCTCGGCGATAATTCCAGCACTTCGATATCCGCGTATAGCCCGTCACTCCTGCGGCTTTTCTCCTGCGGTGTCTCCTTCCAGATGCTCATCTTTTTGATATCGTACATAGTCGACTCCTCCATCCGCGTCGTAAAGCGTAGAGAGGATCAGGTGCGTCGACAGCGACCGGACGCTGTGGCTCGACCGGTACAGCTGTTTCGCAAAATGATCCAGATTTCTCGCGTTGGGAGTATAGCCTTCTGCATGGATGCGGCACTCGCCTGACATCCCGTAGATCTGCCGGATCATTCCGCTGTTCACCAGCCGCTCGATCATCTCCTCAACCATATCCGGTTTACACTCCATGTCCATGAAGAACCGGATGCCTTCCGGCAGTGCTTTCGGATCGATGACCGTCTGGTAGCCCTTGATGATGCCCTTCTCTTCCAGCG
>CAMJGH010000020.1 GCA_946405185.1 uncultured Lachnospiraceae bacterium | reverse complement strand
GGATCCAGTCTGTGGATACACCGCGAACTCTTGAAAGAGCCACAAGCGCCCCGGCTGATGGCAAACGATTCCCGTTCTCGAGATCGCTTAGGTTACCGTTAGAAATCCCACACAATTCCCTGATTTGCACCTGAGTCAGGTGCAGTTCTTTCCTTTTTTGCCTGATGCGTTTTCCTATCATCGCGTCCATGTATCCTCCTTTACATCAAAATATCCGCAACCGGATAAAATGTGTTGACAAAATATCCGCTTTGCGATAATATTCTAATGTAACTCTTAATAATTCATTCTAAATCATACCACATCCACCGCGGTTATCACAATCGCGGAACAGACATTCGTCTAAACATGTGCCGATCTGAAGGCCGGAAGCACGGAAACCATGCACAGAAAGAGAGGGGAAGGAGTGAAGAACGGAAAGAAGCCGACGCTGAAGCAGAAGAAGCTGATGCGCTGCCACGGTCTGGATCCGGACGCCTGGCTGGTAACGAAAGACACCACCGAGACGCTGGAAGTCGTGAACCGGGTGTCACTGAAGCGGATCGGGAAGCCGAAGCTGCGCAGGCTATCCAAAGAAATATGAAGCAGAGCGAAAACATCGCCATGTTCCTGAAGTTTTTGCGGGAAGCAGAGCAAGACTGCAATGTTGCGGCCTCGCAGGAACGGGATGCGGATCTGGCTGTGCAGGATGTGCTGCACCGGCTGGAGCTGCAGGACGACGGGTACCACGACAGCGCGAAGCTGGCCCTGGCTCTCCGGGAGATCCGGAGGGAAAGAAGGGCAGCGAGAGACAAGCACATGATCCTGGAACCGATCGCCAGATGGTGTCAGAAGAACCAGCCGTTTGTGAAGCAGCTGGAGATCCTGCTGGGGGAAGTCCGGAAGCTGGAAAGATCCCAGGAGAACAGGCACTACAACGACCGCACCGATATCATCAGCAAAACGCTGGTTGATATAAAGAAGGAGCAGCCGGAGGCTGCCCCCTCACGCATCACCGGGTGATGCTGTAAGACCCAAAGGATCCGGCAGCGCACTCGACAATACGCAGCTGGTACATCCTGCCGGGCACCGGGCTCTTCGCCTGGTACTCGCGCAAGGATGTACCGTCACCGGACTCGATCGAGTACATGAGTTTCCAGTTGGGCACCGGGTAGTCATGTAACTCTTTCGATACACAGATGTGTTCCGGATGCATCAATCTCACATCCTTCCCGAGGAAAGCAAGGTTGACGAGGTACACACCTCCTTCCGAGCGGAATGCGAGGCTGATGCCTCCGGAATGATTATACCAGACACACTGCCGAAAAAGGAAGTGATAAGCATGGCATGGCAGAACAAGAACCTGACCCCGCTCGGGCGTGAAATCAAAAGCAAGCTGATCGACAAAAACATGACCCAGCGCGAGCTGGCACAGACACTCGGGATCACCCCTCAGTACATCACCAAGATTCTGTCAGGAAGCCGGAGCGGGGAGAGATACCTGCCGAGGATCGGCGAGATCCTGGGCATCAACATATGGGAGTATGCAGCATAAGGAGGGAAAGGTGGCAACGTTAGCGGCTTACGTGACCCTCGAAGAGGCTGCGGCCCTGGAGGGGATACCATACAAAACTATTCAGAAACGAGCAAACAGAGACCCGGACAAGCTGGGCGTCGCCAAGGTCAGCAGACCGGAAGGTGGCAAGGAGATGACGCTGGTCTCGGTCAACAGCCTCTCGAAGCAGGCCAGGAACGCCTGGCGGGAGCGGGAGCGGCTGAAGGAACTGGCGGCAGATCCGGAGGACGTACCCGCAGAGGACACGAAGAAACCGGAGCGCCCCTGGTACGTGGACGCGGACATTGACTGGTACATGCACCAGTACAAAGAGAACTACTACAAGGGCGTGGAACTGGGCAACGTGGTCAGGGACTTCCTGGCATCCGGCGAGAAAGACCGGACAGCCTTCGCGGAGCAGTTCGCGAAGGAGCGCCTGGGCAAGGACTCCCGGACGCTGTACCGGTACACGAAGAACTACCTGGAGGCGCTGGCCTGGCAGGACAAGCTGGAGAAGGAGAACGGCTGCAGCTATGAGTTCTTCCGGATCCTGTGCCTGTGCAGGAAGCCGAGACTATCAGGCGGGTTCCCGTCCTTCGCTCCGGAGGTCAAGCAGACGATCCAGAACATCTGGTTCGACGAGGACTTCGCCGGCAACCGCGGCACCCGGGAAATGCTCTACGAGAAGCTGGAGGACATCCGGAAGCTGAAGGGCTGGGAGAAGATCCCGAGCTACCAGAGCGTGGTGCGCTACATCGCCTGGCTGATGGAGGACGAGGGCATGAGGAACGCCCACTACCTCGCAGCCAACGGCACGCGGGCCTTCAAGAACAAGGTCATGGTCAAACGGCGCCGCGACACGCACAGCCTGGAGGTCATGGAACTGCTGCAGGGCGACGAGCACACCTTCGACTGCTGGGTGACGATCCTGGCGAAGAATGGCAAGCGCGTGCCGGTCAGGCCGAAGCTGGTCTGCTGGATCGACACGAGATCCCGCTGGATCCTGGGCGACATCATGTGCAAGGATGCCGACGCGCAGATGCTCAAGAAGAGCCTGATGAAGCTGATCTACCACGACGCGGGATCCGTCCCGAGGTATTTGTACATTGACAACGGCAAGGACTACACGGCGAAGGAGATGATCGGCGTGGACCGCAATGACAGGCACGACCAGGAAGCGAAGGATGAGCACTTCGCCATGGCGTTCGATGACGAGGCCCGCGGGTTCTACCGGGCGATCGGGATCGAGGACGAGCACATCGCGATGCCATACGAGCCATGGACGAAGGGCCAGATCGAGCGGTTCTTCCGCACGGTCTGCAACAAGTTCACGAAGTGGCTGAAAAGCTACACCGGCACGCTGACCGGATCGCTTACCAGCGACAAGGTCAACAAGGACATCAAACGCGCTGCCGAGCGCGGCGAGCTGCTGACACTGGAAGAGTTCTTCGAGCACTGGACGAAGTGGAAGATGGAGAAGTACAGCGTGTGGAAGCACTCGGAGCTGCGCAAGGCCGGCGAGGAATACCGGACGCCTCTGTCCCTGTTTGAGAACGGCGAGCGCTACTTCAAGGCCGCGCCGGCCAAGAAGGACGCGACCTTGCTGATGATGAAGGAGACCGGCGTGCGGGTGTACAACACCGGGATCGAGCGCATGGGTTTCTATTACCTGGACAACGACGGGGAACTGATCAAGCACATCGACAGGAAGGTGACCATCAAATGGGATCCGGACGACGTGAGCAGCATCTTCGTGTTCGACGCGAAGGGCAAACTGATCTGCGAAGCCGTCAGCCAGGAGCTGCTGAAGTTCGGCAGGGTATCGGACGACGTCCTGAAGGAGCACCGCAGGATGCAGAACGCGCAGCTGAAGCAGGCGCGGGAGGTACTGAAGGAAGCGACCACACCATTCGAGGAGCTGGCGGCGGATCCGGGCGTGAAACGCACAAGCGCCGGAGTGCCGGACCTGATGGTCGGGCACAAGCCGAAGAACAAGGTGGTGCAGATGACATCGGAGGCGTGGGTGAACAACAACCGGAAGGAGCTGACCCGGGAGCGCGCATCCGCGAGGTACATGAACAGCCAGGCCGCGAAGGCGAAGGAACGCCTGAAGGCCCTGGAAGGAGCGTGAAGATGGGCGACCGGATCCTGAGAATCGCCGGCGCGGTGCTGTGGGCAGCCGGATGGATCGCCTGCCTGGCCGTGATGGTCCTGTTCCTGCCGTTCGACCTGTTCACGGACAGATGGGACAGATAACACAATCAAGATAATTGTCAGAAAGAGAGGTAAACACAATGACGGATATTACAAGGGAAGGAACACAGCCGAGCGAGCTGGCACTGGCAGTGACCGAGAGGCTGAAGAAGATGCACGGCAACAAAGCGGAGCTCGCGATCCTGATCGGGTGCAGCCGGAGCATGGTGTCGCAGTACCTGGCGGGCAAGTACCAGAGCAATCCGGAGACCGTGGAGAACGCGCTGCGCAAATGGATGGACGAGACTGAGGCCGAGTACGGCGACGGCTCCGGAACGGTTTGGTCGGAGGATGCCGGCGGGGAAGCTCCGGACGGACAGGCAGAGCGGGGGCCGGAAGAGGCACAGCCGCAGCCGGGCAGGCTGCCGGAGAAGATCCGCTACTTCGAGAGCGACGACTTCAACAAGGTGATCGGGCTGTGCCAGAGCTGCCAGGAGGACACCGGCCTGGGGATCGTGGTCGGCAGGTCCGGCCTCGGCAAGACCTACGCCCTGCAGCGGTATGCGAAGCTGCCGCGGGTGTGCTACCTCGAATGCGATGACACCATGAGCAGCAAGGACATGCTGGAGGAGATCGAGGAGCGCCTGGGACTGCTCCAGGACGGCGGCACCATCCACAGGAGGGTGAAGCGGATCCGCGAGTTCCTGCGGATCAACCATGGCTACCTGCTGATCTTCGACGAGGCCGACAAGCTGATGAATAAGTACACGACGGCGAAGCTGGAGATCATCCGCGGGATCTTCGATAAGGTGGACGTGGGGATCGTGATCGCCGGGGAGCCGAGGCTGGAGACGGACCTGAAGATGCACCTGACGCGGTTCGCGAACCGCCTGGACTTCTACCACAAGATGCACGGCCTGACCCGCGACGAGCTGGCCGAGTACCTGGCCGGCTGGGATATTGACGAGGACGCTGCAGCGGAGCTGGCGCAGCGGGCCTACGCGGCGAGGGGCGGGTGCTTCCGCCTGCTCGACCGGACGCTCAACAACGTGCTGCGCGTCCTGAAGGAGCGCGGCGAGACGAAGGTCACGCTGGAGGTCGTGCGCGAGGCATCCGGGATGATGATGCTCTGAGCCGGGAACACAACGAAAGAAAGAGAGGGGACACCACAATGAGGACGATCACGATCGAGATCGAAGGGAAACATGAGAGCGCCGTCATCGCGCAGATGATGCAGGCGGCAAGGACGGCGGCAAGGACAGCGCAGGACACCTATGTGTTCGCAGGCGTGGATGTGCCGACCCGCACAGAGATCGACATCCCCGGCTTCATGAAGCAGGGGAAGAAGGAGAAGATGGGGGTGGTCTGGTGAGCACATATCAGAAGCATTACCCGGACCCGACCCTGCGGACGATCTGGGGCATCGCGAAGAGCCCGGAGCTGAACCTGTCCTCGGAAGACCTGCACGCCATTGTCACGGTACAGACCGGCAAGGATTCCATGAGGAAGCTGACCAAGAAGGAGATCGCCCGCGTGGCCTATGTCCTGGGGCAGATGAAGGACTCGGCAAAGGGCGGCAGGACTGCCCATGTGAGGACGCCGAGCGTCACGGACAACCAGATGAAGAAGCTGCGCAGGCTCTGCGGGGACGCCGGCTGGGAGGACAAGCGCCTGAACGGGCTGGCCCGGCACATGTTCCAGGTGGAGACGGTGCAGTGGCTGAACTACCAGCAGATGAGCAAGCTGATCGAGGCCGTGAAGGCCATCACGAAACGGGAGGCGGCGAAGGGTGAAGGACTGCAGGGTGACGCTGGTCGTGAAGGATAACAAGGTAAACATGGAGGGCGAGGACATCAGCATGATCGAGCTGGCGGAGATGTGCGGGGCCCTCCAGATCCTGACGGGGATCCGGGCGCTGAAGCTGGGCGCAGACATCGAGGAGGTCAAGGACAACCTCCTGGACGTCCACCTGGCGGCCATGCGGATCGTCGAGCAGAAGGGAGCTGACGCATGAGGCTGACGATTGAAACCACAAAGACCGGATGGCAGCAGAAGCTGATGATCGGCGGCAAGGTCTACTCACTGGTGGGCCGGATCGGGGAGGACGGGGTGATGCGCTCGGACGAGGGCTTCTCCTTCTCCCGTATGATGGAGCGGCGCGGCGCGGATCCGGACCTGTGCCGGGCGGTCGCGGACGCGGTGGACGAGCACATCGAGTTCGATCTGGGCGCTGAGATGTACGGGATGGTACTGGAGGGGATGGACGAATGAGGATATACCTGAGCGGCCCGATCACCGGGCACGAAGAGGACTACATCGAGCGGTTCGCCGCTGCACAGAAGGAAGCACTGGAGAAGCACCCGGGCGCGGAGCTGATCAACCCGGCGGAGGTCATGCAGCACATGGGAGACCACGCGCAGCTGACGCACCAGAACTACATGGACGTATCCCTGACACTGATGGATATGTGCACGCATGTGTGGCTGATGGACGGCTGGCAGGACTCAGCCGGCTGCGGGGCCGAGGTCATGTACGCCCTGGAAACCGGCAAGGAGATCCTGTACGACCCGGAGGACTTCCGGGTATAGGGGGCGGCATGAAAGACACAGGAGGATCATGGAGCGGCCTGCGGTTCGGGTGCCTGCCGTTTGACGGCGGGCTTGCACACCTGCCGGACTTCTCACGGTACATGCGGCACACCTGCCGCCGGATCGAACTGGAACTTGAAGGAAGAGGAGGAAGAGATGGCCACCAGGAAACGGATGACAAAGAAGGAGATCCGCGAGCGGGCGGAAGCAAAGAAGTGGGCACAGGAGGCCGGCCTGGTGCCGCCGGATAAGCCGAAGCTGAACCGGAAGAAGTTCATCAAGGAAGCGTTTGAGGAATGGGACGAGAGACCCCTGTGCTATACATGGGATCACTACCTGACCCACGCCGTGGCCTTCATGTCGACCAGGATGGACAGGCGGGGCAATCCGACACCGGAGGCCGTGGGAGCTGTCAAGGTGCTGCGGTGCGCCGTCGCCCTCCAGAGGCTTGTGGAGCAGAAGCGGGAAGCGGGCGAGGCGGTGACCTACGGGATGGAGTTCGAGGCCCTGAAGAGCATCCTGGAAGCATAGGAAGGAGGCAAAACGTGACATACAGGAACGCGGAGGAAGCCATACAGGCGGCTGACAGGTATGTGGAAGAGACCCGCCGCATGTGGAAGGAGCGGCCGCAGAGCGCGGCGTGGGGGTACTTCCTGGAGCTGGCGCTGGTCTCCAGCCTGAAGCGGGTCACACCGGCGGACGGCAGGGCCAGTGTGGAGCTGTGGAACCCGAAGCAGCGCAAGGCCATGGACGCGGCGCTGATCCTGCGGGAAGCGATGGCGCTGCAGGCGAAGGCCGCGAAGCGGCTGGATATTGAGAAACCGAAGATCATGATGGAGCGCGACCGGACTGCCGAAGCGCTCCAGGAAGAAATGCGGAGGTGCTTATGAGCAACATGTACAAGAAGCTGTCGGCCCACGGCAGCATCAACATCCCGGTGGCCGTGCGGCGCGACCTGGGACTGGAAGGAAGGGATCCGATGGAGCTGACCGTGGAGGGTGGCGAGATCCGGATCCGCGCCTACACGCCCCGCTGCGTGTTCTGCGGGACACCGGACGGCGTGAAACTGTTCAGGGGCAAGGGGATCTGCCCGGCGTGCGCCGGGGCAGTATCCGGAATGGAGGGCTGACATGGGAACGGAAAGAATGAACGAGAAGACCAGCGCCCAGCTGGTGGACGACCTGATCCGGCTTGACCGGCTGAGGCTCCAGACGATGCGCAGCATCGGCGTGATCCAGGCGGAGCTGCAGGGCAGGGGGCTGTCGATCATGGAAGACAAGAGCCGGCAGTTCTGCCGGTTCTACGGCAGCGAAGGCACGGCCGCGGTGACCGACCGCAGGAGCCTGGACATCCTGAACCCGGACCGGCTGAAGCTGTGCGTGTCCGAGGGCGTGTACCGCAAGAACGTGACCGAGACGACAGAGACCAAGTACAAGCTGACGCCGGCCTTCGAGACGATGCTGAAGGCGCTGTTCGCCGGGGACTACACCTTCGAGTATGAGCTGGACGAGTTCGTGGAGGAGCACATGCACCTCCTGCCGGACGCGAAGCAGGCGAAGGCACTGCTCAAGAAGCTGAAGGGGGACTACGAAAAGGACCGCAAGACCCTGAACGCCGCGTTCGCGGTGGACGAGGACTGGGACGCGGAGCTTCTCTACATCCACCAGATCATCAACGGGAAGCTGATCCGGATGTTCCTGCCGGATGACATGCTGGACGCCTCAATGGCGGAGCTGAAGAAGTGCGTGATCGTCGAGAGCAAGACCGCGATCAGCCTGGACTACAAGGAGGAGAAGGATGCGGGGGTATAAGTTCGAACTGTGGGTGATCATCTTCCTCCAGCTGGTCATGCTGGAGACGACGGTGGAGAAACCGAACCTGCTGCCGGTGCTGCTGGCGTTCGGGGGATTCATCTTCATGCGGAAGGTGATGGACTGGGACGCGAAAGGAGAAAGCGATGGCGACGAGTACGGTGAACATCACGATCATCTGCCTGACGCTGCTGGCACTGTACATACTGGGCGGCGGGCGTAAGAAGTAAGGAGGACGGACATGGCAAGCAAGAAGAAAGTGTTCATTATCGCCGGTCACGGCGAGGGGGATCCGGGCGCGTGCTCCATATGGGGGCACGAGGCGGACTACACCCGGGAACTGGCGACCCTGGTGCAGGAGGCACTGAAGGACAAGCTGACGGTCGTGATGTACGACCAGAACAAGAACTGCTACGTGCAGAGCAAGCGCGGCAACACGCCGGACTATGCAGCGTATGACTTCACGCTGGAGGTGCACTTCAACGCGAAGGCCAAGAAGGACCCCTACGGCGACGGGAGGTTCACCGGCATCGGCGGATACATCCACCCGTCCAATACCGGCAGGGGCATCGCCAGGGCAGTCATCGACAAAGTCGTGGCGCTGGGCTTCAAAGAATGGCTGCTGGCGGACAGCACCGGGCTGCTGAACCTGAACCGGGCACAGGCAGCCGGCGCGAAGTATTTCCTGATCGAGACCGCCTTCATCGACGACGGCGACGACATGAAGTGGTACACCGCACACAAGGCCGACACGGCGCAGGCCATCGCCCAGGGGATCCTGGAGGGGCTGGGTCTGAAGAGCAAGGCAGCCATGCCGGCTGACCCGCGCTCGGAAAGCTACTACCGGGTGCGCACAAGCTGGGAGGACGAAAAGAGCCAGAAGTTCGCGGGCACCCAGGAGAACGCCGTGAAGCTGGCCAGGACGCTGCCGGGCTACTCGGTATTCGATCCGGAAGGCAAGTGCATCTACACGAACGACGCGGCGGTCGCGCCCGGGCTCCAGGCATCGGAGCTGAAGGGGATCGGCGAGGCCGGCTTCGTGGAACGCATGGGGAAGCTGTACGCGAAGGATGAGGTCGACAGCGGGATCCTTGCCTGTGTGTCCATGGCACAGGGCATCCTGGAGAGCGGCTACGGCCAGACGGACCTGGCACAGGGCGCGAACAACCTGCACGGCATGAAGTGCAGCCTGTCCGGGAACACCTGGCCGGGGACGACCTGGAACGGGGACAGGTTCACGAAGATGTCGCCGGAATGCGACAACGCGGGGAACACCTGGCTCCAGCAGTCGGACTTCCGCTGCTACGCGTGCGTGGAGGATTCCATCGCGGACCACAGCGCCTACCTGCTGGGGGCGGCGAACGGATCCGCGCAGCGCTACCCCGGCCTGAAGGGAGAGAAGGACTACCGCAGGGCCGCGCAGATCATCAAGGACGGCGGGTACGCCACGGACCCGAAATACGTGGACAAGCTGGTGAACATCATCGAGCGCTGGAACCTGACGCGGTTCAATGCGGACACCATGCTGGGGGCGGCACCGGACGGGGCGAAGGCGGAGCAGCCGAAGGCGCAGGCACAGGATGCGGCCGCAGTGCCCTACCTGATCGAGACGACCTGCGACTACCTCTACATCAGGAAGAAGCCGCGCAAATCCTCAAAGGTGACCGGCGCGATCCGCGAGAAGGCCGGCAGCAAGCTGAAGTACACCATCGTCGAAGAGAAGAAGGGATGGGGGCGGCTGAAGTCCGGCATCGGCTGGATCAGCCTGAACTATACAAGGAAGGTATGACGAATGGACAAATGGCTGGCACAGCTGGCCGGGGAACTGACAGAGGACGACATCTCTGAGCAGTACCGCCCGATCGTCGAGATCATAGGCATCGAAGGGTTCGTCGCCCTGAGCGATTACGCGAAGGGGGACGAACTGTACTTCCCGAAGGTCGAGAGCATCATCGCGCCGGTCCGGAACCGCCACATCAAGGCCGAATGGACCGGCTACAATAAGTCCGAGCTGGCCGCGAAGTACAACCTGACCACGGCGCAGCTGCGGAACATCCTGAAAGATGAACCGACGCCGGGACAGATGTCGATCTTCGACTTCTGCTATGACGGCGGCCCCGGCGACAGCTCGTAAACGGGAGGGCATCTTCCGGAAATGCTTCCCCTAAAGGGTTCTAAGATAAGCGGTTAGATTAAAGAGCATAGCGAAAGCTATGCTCTTTTCTTTTCGTCGGGGAAGGAGGAAGACATGGAATTTATGAACGGACTGGACCTGACCACACTGGTCGGAGGGACCAAGGCAGTCGCACTCATCGGTCTGATGGCATTCATCGTGTCCTGCATCACGGAGGTGCTCAAGACGTGGGAGTGGCTGGACAAGAAGGTGCCCACGGCCCTGCTGGTGATCTGCCTGTCGCTCGTCATCTGCCCGGTGACGATGCTGGCGCTCTTCGCCTGGGCAAAGCAGCCGATCGTGTGGTATGAGGTGTTCGCTTCATTCATCGCCGCGTTCATCGTGGCGCTGGTCAGCATGAACGGATGGGAACATGTGACTGACCTGGCGAAGCGGATGCTGAAGGACGAGTGAACACATGGGGGAGTATGTCATCACGTTCGCGGACGTCATGGCGGCGCTGATCACGATCGGGATGGGACTGCTGGGGTGGTTCCTGAAGAACTGGATCGCCGAAATGAAGGCCGAGAGCAAAGCAACCAGAGACAGCATCAAACAGATCGACGAGAAGTATGACAAGAGGATGGCTCAGCTGGAGGACGAGACCCGGAAGGAGACGAGCCGGCTGGCGGACCAGATCAACGAGTTCAAGAGCGACTTCGCGACCACGTTCGTGCTGCGGGAGGACTACTTCCGGGCCATGAACAAGGTGGAGGACTCGATCAAGGGCCTCGATAACAAACTGGACAAGCTGCTGATGCGCAGCGAGAAGTGAGGTGCAGATGATGAACAGCGCAGAGCGCGAGGAAGTGAAACGCAACAAAGCGATCCGCGGCTACATCATCCGCTGCCTGGTCAAGGGATTTAACAACTCGGCTCTGACCCGCCAGGTCTCCAACGCGATGATCTCGGCGGGCCTGATCCTGTCGCCGGACATCGGCAAGTACATCGACTACCTGGAGGACGCCGGGTACATCGAGCTGACCGATGACCGGGTGACGGCATACACGGCCTACAGCGAGGACGCGGTGATCCGCCTGACGAAGGCGGGCGTGGACCTGGCTGAGGGCACGATCAGCGACCCGGGGGTGGACATCTGATGGGCAGACAGCGGAGGAAGACCCGGATCAGCTCCAAAGTGGACGAGCTGCCGGAGGAAGTCCGGCAGGAGGTGGACGTGATGCTGGCGGACACATCCAACACTTACCAGCATATCAGCGACCACCTGAAAAAGCAGGGGCACGACGTAAGCAAGAGCGCGATCGGGCGCTATGCGATGCGGTCGAACTCCGCCATGCAGCGGCTGCTGGAAGCACAGGCACAGACCCAGCGCCTGGTGCAGGCCGTCCAGCAGGACCCGGACGCGGACTACACAGAGGCCGGGATGCGGATGCTCATGGACGGGCTGATCAACAAGATGGCCACCGCGGAGGAAGAGTTCGACGCGCTGCCCCTGGATAAGGCCGGCCGCCTGCTGGCGTCCCTCTCGCGCACCAAGGTCTACAAGGACAGGGTGCGGCAGGACATGCAGAAGAAGGCCGAACTTGCATTCCGGGAACTGGAGGCCGACATGATGAAGGTCATCCGGGGGGACGAGGAATCGGCCAGGCAGCTGAAGGAGATCCTGAAAAGGGCGAAGGAGCGGATGTTAAACGATGATTGACATACAGGAATGGCTGGCCGGGCTGGACGAAGACGATGCGGACCCGGAGCTGGAGAGGGCGAAGGACTACCAGACGGAACTGTTCCTGGAGTACGCGGGCCGGGAGGGGCCGTACCAGGAGAAGCGCCTGCGGCTGCTGGACGAATACATGGACGGACGGCCGCTGACCGGGCCGAAGGGCGTGCGCAGGGCGCTGGCGTCGGTCGACCTGGGATACTTTGGCCGGGCTTACCTGCCGCACTACTTCGTGAGGCGGTCGCCTAAGTTCCACGAGGAGCTGGACGGGCTGTGGAGCAGCGGTGTCCTCAAGGGGCTGGACCCGGAGACGGACGGGAAGCAGGTCGACCGGGAGAAGGGCAGCCACATGGTCACGGCCGCGCCCAGAGGGCACGCCAAGAGCACGAACTTCACGTTCAAGGACAGCCTGCACGCGATCCTCTACCAGTACAAGCACTACATCCTGATCCTGTCGGACTCTTCCGACCAGGCCGAAGCATTCCTGGAGGACATCCGGACGGAACTGGAAGAGAACGGCGCGATCCTGGAGGACTTCGGCGAGCAGCGCGGGGACAAGGCGTGGCGCTCCGGCGTGCTGCTTACCAGGACAGACATCAAGGTGGACGCGGTGGGATCCGGCAAGAAGATCCGCGGCCGCAAGCACAGAAACTGGCGGCCGGACCTGATCGTCCTGGACGATATCGAAAACGACGAGAACGTGAACACGGCGGAGCAGCGCAGGAAGCTGAAGAGCTGGTTCGACAAGGCGGTCAGCAAGGCCGGGGACACCTACACGGACATCATGTACATCGGGACGGTGCTGCACTATGACAGCCTCCTGTCCAACGTACTGAAGAACCCGCGCTACAAGGCCAGGACATACCGGGCCGTGATCAGCTGGGCGAAGGATACAAAGCTGTGGGACGAATGGGAAGGGCTCTACACCAACCTGTTCGACGAGTTCCACGAAGAGCACGCCCGGGAGTTTTATGAGGAACATCGCGCGGAGATGCTGGAAGGGGCCGAGGTTTTGTGGGAGGACAAGCTGTCCTACTACGACCTGATGGAGATCCGGGTGTCGGAGGGCATGGCGTCCTTCAACTCGGAGCTGCAGAACGACCCGGTGGATCCGGACAGCGCGACGTTCCAGGAAGAGTGGTTCGACTATTACGACGACGACGCGATCGACTTTAAGGATCCGGACTTCATCCTGGTGGGCGCGAACGACCCGTCCCTGGGCAAGAACAAGAAGAGCGACACCAGCGCGATCCTGGGCGGGGCAGTCAGCCGCAAGACCGGCTACATCTACATCCTGGACGCGGACATCGAGCGCCGGCACCCGGACGTGATCATCGATGACGCGATCGCGCTGGGGGCAAGGTACAGGCGGGACATCAAGCCGCTGAGGGCCTTCGGCGTGGAGACGGTGCAGTTCCAGTTCTTCTTCAAGGAGGTCATGGCGCAGCGTTCGGCGGAAGCGAACGAGTACCTGCCGATCGAGGAGATCCAGAGCACGGGGAACAAGATCATGCGGATCGAAAGCCTCCAGCCCCTGGTGAAGAACCACTACATCAAGTTCTCCAGGAGGCACAAAGCGCTGCTGGCACAGATGACAGAGTTCCCGATGGGCAGGAACGATGACGGCCCCGACGCGCTGAAGATGCTGGTGGATACCGCGCAGAAGGTGCGGGGGTCATCCGGGAAGCCGGGATACGTCAGCGTGCTGCGGCGCAGGCTCGGGCGCACTAAAGGAGCATATTGATGGGAACAGTTTATAGGCTGCCGGGACGGGGGGGTGCCCTCTGGCTCGGGGATTGCCTGGAGGTCATCCGGGAGATCCCGGACGGGAGCGTCGCGGCGGTGGTCACGGATCCCCCGTACTTCATCGGCCTGAACCACAACGGCAAATCGCCGGACATGTCAGACCTGAACATCGCGGCCCCCTTCTACCGGCAGCTGATCCCGCAGCTGCTGCGCGTGCTGGACCCGGCCGGGAGCATCTACTGGTTCACGGACTGGAGGGGCTACCCGTTCTACTACCAGATGATCAGCGAGTTCATCGGCATCGACAACCTGCTGGTGTGGGACAAGAAGAACGGGCCGGGGACGTTCTACACGAACGAGCACGAGCTGGTCATCTTTGCCACAAGGAACCGGAAGTTCTGCGTCAAGGGCGCGAGGAACATCATCCGGGGGATCAGCTCCTTCTCCAGCGGGGCACAGAATACGGACGGGCCGAAGCTGCACCCGACACAGAAGCCGGTGCAGCTGATCAGCCGCCTGATCCTCGACTCGACCAGGGAAGGGGACACGGTGCTGGATCCCTTCGCGGGGTCCTCCACGACCGGGGTGGCCTGCATAAGGACCGGCCGGCGCTATGCCGGCATCGAGATCCAGGAGAAGCACTACCGGACGGGCGTGGCGCGGCTGAGGGAAGCATGGAAGGAAGCAGGCGATGGCGCAAGACAAGAAACGCAAGAAGAAGCAGGAGGCGTTCAATCCTGAAGTGGACACCGGGATCCTCCGGCCCGTCCACGCGGTCGTGGCAGCCAGGGAGCTGAACGACCGGTACTCGGACTATCCGAGCCGGGGGCTGACCCCGAGGAAGCTGGCGCGGATCCTGCGGGAGGCGGACGAGGGGAACGTCCGCAGCCAGATGGAACTGTTCGAGGAGATGGAGGAGAAGGACGCGCACCTGTTCTCGCAGCTCCAGACGCGCAAGCTGGCGGTCACGGGCCTGCCATGGGAGATCCAGCCATACTCGGACGACCCGCAGGATGAGATGATCGCGGACTTCGTCAGGGAACAGTTCCAGGACATTGAAAACTTCGACGACATCCTGATCGACCTGATGGACGCGGTCGGCAAGGGCACGTCGATCATGGAGCTGGTGTGGGGGCTGGACGAGCACGGCAGGAACGTGGTGGACGACATCCTGTACGTGCACCCGAAGAAGCTGATGTGGAGCTGGGAGAAGGAGCAGATGCTGATCTGCACGACACAGTTCCCGTCCGGGGTGGAGCTGCCGGCGAACAAGTTCATCGTGCACCAGTACAAGGCAAAGAGCGGGCACCCGGCCAGGTCCGGGATCATGCGGATCGTCTCGTGGATGTACCTGTTCAAGAACTACACCGTCAAGGACTGGGTCAGCTTCTGCGAGGTATACGGGATGCCGCTGCGGCTGGGCAAGTACGACCAGGCCGCCAGCGAGGATGACAAGCGGGAGCTGATGGACGCGATCGTGCGGATCGGCAGCGACGCCGCGGGAATCATACCGGACACGACGATGATCGAGTTCAAGGAGTCCAACAAGACCACGTCCTCGGACATCTACGAACAGCTGGCACGCTACTGCGACGAGCAGATATCGAAGGCCGTCCTCGGGCAGACACTGACGTCTGACTCGGGCGGCGGGAGCTACGCGCAGGCCAAGACCCACGACAAGGTCAGGCACGACCTGACGGTGGCGGACACGAAGGCGCTGGCGGTCACGCTGCGCAGGGACCTGATCCGCCCGCTGGTGGAGTTCAACTTCGGGATGGACGCGGCGCTGCCGTTCATCGTCTTCGATTCGGAGGAAGAGGAAGACCAGAAGGAGAAGGCGGACACCCTGAAGGTCCTGGCGGACATGGGGCTGAAGATCCCGACCGCCTACCTGTACAAGACCTTCAGCGTGCCAAAGCCGGACGAGGGCGACGAGATCCTGGAGCGGCCGCAGGCGGCGGGCCTGCCGCAGCTGAAGGAGTACGACCCGGAGCCGGTGCAGATGAAGGCGGCGGAAGGGGACACCCAGGCACAGGAACAGCTGGACGGGATCGTGGAGCTGGGCGTGAAGCAGATGGGCGGCATCATGGAGCAAATGGTCCAGCCGCTGCTTGCGCTGGTGAAGGAACACGAGGACGACCTGCCCGGCCTGCTGGAGAAGCTGAAGGACGGGAAGGAACTGGAGAAGATCTACCAGGACATGGACAGCCCGCAGCTCCGCGACCTTTTATACCAGGCCGGCTACCTGGGCCGGCTGATCGGGAGGACTGAGGAATGAGCGCCGTGACATATGACGGGAGCTTTTCCGGGTTCATCTTCAAGAAGGCCGTGGACTTCATGAAGAAGCGGAAGGTGCTGACCAAGAGCCAGTACATGGCCCTCGCCAACGAAGAGAGGGCGAAGTCCTTCATGGTCTCGGGCTACGAAGCCCTCACCGTCCTGCAGACCTTCAGCGATAAGCTGACAGAGGCGGTCGAGCAGGGCAAGACCGGCCGGCAGTTTTTGGAGGAGATGAACAGCTTCCTGGAGAACGGGGGCTACGACCTGATCAACCCGTGGCGGGCGGAGACGATCTTCCGGACGAACGTGCAGACGGCGTACAATGCCGGGCACTACCAGAGCATGACCCAGCCCGAGACCCTGCGGCTGCTGCCGTACTGGCAGTACAAGACGGCCTACGACGACGATGTCCGGCCGGAGCATGCAGCCATGCACGGCAGAGTCTACCGGGCGGATGACCCGGTCTGGGACATCTGGTATCCGCCGAACGGGTTCCGCTGCCGGTGCACCGTGGTCGCCAAGAGCAAGGCCCAGGTGGAACGCGAGGGGCTGAAGGTACAGACCAGGCCGCCGCGCAGGGTGGATTTCTCCACGGGGGAGATCATCGACCTGAAGCCGGACAAGGGGTTCTCGATGAACCCGGCGAAAGAGGTCTACCGGCCCGACCTGACGAACATATCAAGGCCGCTCCGGGAGATCTACAGGAGGCGGAAGGACGCAAGCGCCTGAGCGGCCCCCTGGGCGGACTTTCGGGCCGGACATAGGGGAAAACCCGGGGAAGGCCAAAAGGGCGCGTTATAACGCGTTATAACGCGGTTATAACGCGGGTATACGGCCAGCCAGGAAGGGAGAGGAAGAGATGATAGAACAGATAGTTATGTCAGCGGACGGGATCGAGGTGCAGGACGGGGTCCCGAAGGAGATCAAGATCCTGCCGCTGGGCGTGGTCAAGTCCCGGAAGGGGACCTTCCTGGTGGACGACGAATCGGCCGAGATGATCCTGCGCTCGTTCAATGAGCGGCAGCTGGATCTCGTGGTGGACTACGAACACCAGACCATGCTGAACATGCAGGCACCCGCGGGCGGCTGGATCCGGAAGCTGAGGAAGGGGAAGGACGCCATCATCGCGGATGTGGAATGGACGGACAAGGCGGCGCAGTACCTCAAGAACAAGGAGTACCGCTACCTGTCGCCGGTGATCAGGGTCCGGAAGGACCGGCGCGTCACGGCCATCCATTCCGTGGCACTCACCAATGTCCCGGCAATCGACGGCATGTTTGCAATGTGCTCGGACGCTGGCCTGGACGACTTTGTCAAGGAGGACAAGATGGAGCTGAAAGAGTTGGCAGCGATCCTCGGGCTGCCGGAGGATGCAACCGAGGAACAGGTGCGCAGCGCCCTGAAGAGCGCGGTACAGAAGAAGGCGGAGCCGGAAGGGGGCGAGACGCCGCCGGCAGCCGAGACAGTGGCGGAGAGCACGGTGGCGAACAGCACCATCCTGGGGCTTTTAGAGCTTCCGGAGGATGCGAAGACTGAGGACGTGACCGCTAAGATCATGAGCCTGAAGGCGGGGGACGAAACGCTCGCGAAGCGCGTGGAGGAGCTGGAGGGCCAGATCCGGGGCAAGGCTGCGGACGATGCGGTCGAGGCTGCCCTGAAGGAAGGCAAGGTCAGCGCAGCGCAGAAGGAATGGGCCAGGGGCTACGCCCTGAAGGACCCGGAAGGCTTCGCAGCGTTCTGCGCACAGGCCCCGGCCATGGTGCCGCAGGGCAGGATGGAACTGAAGGACGCAAAGCCCGAGGAGAAGATCGGGCAGAGCCAGGGCGTGATCCTGAAGAACCTCGGCATCAGCGAGGAGGACTTCAGGAAGTATGCAGCGAAGGAGGACGAATGACATGATCAGGACAGGCAACGAGAAACTGGACAACCGGAACATCGAGCTGCCGGTGGCAGCGGACACGAAGCTGCGCGAGCTGACGATCGCGGCGGTCAATGCCAACGGCTATGCCGTGGCAGGCTCCAAAGCAACCGGCCTGAAGGTGGCCGGGTGCGTGCAGCGCTACACGGACAACTCGGGAGGGGAAGCCGGGGACATGACCGTGCCGGTGCGCCGCGGCACCTTCGTGTGGAATAAGTCGGGCACCATCGCAGGGACGGACATCCTGAAGCTGTGCTACATCGCGGGCGTGGACAGCGTGACGCTGGACTCTACAGGCGCGAGCGTGGCCGGCAGGATCCTGGCGGTCGATGATGACGGCGTAACTGTTGACATGATGGACACCGCGGACTGATCGCGGGCGATGAAAGGAGCAAGCAATGATTGTTAATCAGGCGAACCTGCGCGAGCTGACTGTCGGCTACAGCGCAGCATTCAACAAAGCACTGGGCGAGACGAAGAGCGAGTACCAGAAGATCGCGACCGTCGTCCCGTCCTCGACCGCCGAGAACAGCTACAAGTGGCTCGGGCAGACGCCGGGGCTGCGGGAGTGGATCGGAGAGAGGGAGATCCAGCACATGGACTCCTACGGCTACGCGATCCGGAACCGCAAGTTCGAGCGCACGATCGCGATCCCGCGCGACGACATTGAGGACGACCAGTACGGCATCTACACGCCGGCCTTCTCCGCTATGGGCGAAGCCGCAGCCGTGCATCCGGACGAGCTCACCTTCGGCCTCCTGACCAAGGGCTTCACCGAGAAGTGCTACGACGGCAAGCCGTTCTTCGCATCCGACCACAAGAGCGGGGAGAAGACCTTCGGGAACAGGGGGACGAAGAAGTTCAACCGCGACACGTACATCGAGGCACGCACCTCCATTATGTCCATCACCGGCGACAAGGGCCGGGCGCTGAACCTCGTGCCGGACCTGCTGGTCGTATCCCCGAAGTATGAGATGGACGCCCGCGAAGTGCTGATGGCTGAGCAGATCGACGGCACCAGCAACGTGCTGAAGGGCACGGCGGAGCTGATGGTCACGACCCAGCTGGCCGGAGCGAATGAGGACATGTGGTTCCTGCTGTGCACCAGGAAGTTCCTCAAGCCCCTGATCTACCAGATCCGCAAGCAGATCAAGTTCGTGCAGCTGACCAAGGACGACGACCTGAACGTCTTCATGCACGACGAGTTCCTGTACGGGGCAGACGGCCGCAGCAATGCGGGCTTCGGCTTCTGGCAGATGGCCTGGGGCAGCGACGGCACCGTCGCGGCGAACGGCTGATGTACTGCACCGAGGCGGAAGTCCTCGCGATGCTCAAGGATGACATGATCGACGCGATCCTCGGCCCCGAGATCATCGAGGACGAGGAAGAGCGCCGGGCGAAGATCCTGCCGTACTGCACGGCGGCGATCGAGGACGCGGACGCGGAGATCGACGGCTACCTGAACAAGCGGTACCCCGTACCGCTGGCAAGGACGCCGCAGGTCGTGCGCAAGTTCTCGAAGGACATCGCGGTGTACAACCTGGCGAGCCGGACCGGCATCGACGAGGATGAACGTGAGAACACGATCTACATCCGCTACAAGAACGCGATCTCGTTCCTGACGCTGGTGGCGAAGGGCACGGTCAGCATCGGGGTGGATGAAGACGGGGACGGCGGGAGCGGAAGCGGTGCACAGGACGGCTTCCGCCTGGACTCGAATGACAGGATCTTCTCACGCGACAGCATGAAGGGGTGGTGAATGTGTCATCCATCAGGGTCAGCATAGACGGCGAGACGGAAGAGCTGCTGGCAAAGCTGAACGGCCTGGCGGGCATCGACAAGGCGGGGATCAACAACGCGCTGGCCGAAGCACTCCGGACGGGGACCGTCGAGCGGTTCGAGAGCGGTCAGAGCCCGGAGGGGGCAAACTGGCCACGGTCGATCCGGGGCGGCACGACGCTGGTGCTGACCGGTGCGCTGAAGAACTCCATCAATGCCAGGTCGAGCGCGGAAGGTGCGGAAGTCGGCACCAACCTGATCTACGCGGCGACGCACCAGTTCGGGGCATCAGGCAGGACGATCCGGGCAAAGAACAAGCCCTTCCTGAAGTTCCAGGCCGGCGGCCGCTGGATCAGAAAGAAACAGGTCACCGTGAACATACCGGCCCGCCCGTTCCTGGGCGTGTCAGACAGTGACCGGCAGGCGATCCGGGAGATCGTCGAGACGGCCATCGCGGAGGCAGGATCATGACAAAGAAGGAATACCTGGAGGCTGCCCTGAAGGAGGGCGGCATGACAGGGCGGATCTATGCGAGCGTCAAGGAACTGAAGCACGCACAGGGCACAAACTCCGGCGCGGTGCTGCGCGGGAAGGACAAGCCGACACGCTCGAAGTCAAAAAAATATTATAAGGATGAAGAGGACCGGTCGATGCTGCGGCACAAGCCCTACGACATGGAGACCACCTACAATGTGGTCATCGCAGCCGCCACCGAAGAAAAGGCCGAAGAAGTGCTGGAGGGGTTCCTGAAGGCCGTCGGCCGCGGGTACTACGACGACGGGGGCAACTGGGTGGCCGTGGAGCCGGAGGAGACGGACTGGGTGGACGAGGACGACTCCGTCATGAAGGCAAAGGTGGCCGTGCAGGTGGCCGTGATATGCAGGTACGGCCTCTACATCGACACCGAAGCCGGGGCGATGCCGGAGGAGACGGACATCAGCTTCGGGGAATAAGGAGGACAAGATGGCAAAGGAAGCAACGCCCAAGAGCGAGGGCACGATCCGGACTATCGAGGAATGGGCCGGGGAAAAGAAGACGGACGCGGTCATCCTGGAAGGGGTGAAGGCGTTCAAGAACTGGAAGGCCGGGAAGAGCGTGGCTGAGAAGGACTACGACGCAGCCGTGAACGCCTTCTGCAAAGCACCGGCAGATGGGAGGAAATGAGCATGTGGTCGGATATCGAACTGAACATTAACGACACCAAGTCCGGAGCGGGCAGCGGAGCCGGGACCGGGAACCACTGCAAGATCGGCGTGAGCAGCGTCGAAAGCAGCGACCCGATCGTGATCCGCGGCAGCATGGACACCACCAGGATCAGGGAGCTGCTGGGCAAGTCCCCGCTGGCGGATGCCTGCATCGATTCTGTCGAGCACGGCGCGAGCCTGATCTACTGCATGCCGGTGGCAGCCGGCACCCAGGGAACCTTCGGCAGCGTGACGAAGGAAGGCACAGGAGCCGGCACCATCACGCCGTCCGGGAACCCGACGAACTCCTTCGACGTGATCATCCGGATCGAGAAGACCGGGGCCGTAAACGAAGCGACCTGCGTGATCTCGGAGGATGGCGGCTTCACTTACGGGGACGAGATGACGATCCCGCTGGCCGGGACGTATGTGCTGCCGAACACGGGCATCACCCTGACCTTCGCGTCGGAGGGATCCGCGAAGTTTGTGGCGGGCGATGTGTACAGCTTCAAAGCGACAGCCCCCTCCGCAAGCAACGAGGCGATCATCGCCGCAGCCGGGAAGCTGCGCGACTTCAAGGGGGCCTATGAGTTCATCCACATCGCGGGGCCGACAACGCCCGCACTGTGGGCTTCGCTGGAAGCCATGGGCAAGACGTGGGAGAAGGACAACGGCAGGCCGATGATCTTCCTGTGCGAGCAGCGGATGCCGGCAGCCGACGAGACTGCAGCCGCCTACTCGGCAGCAATCGCATCCCAGGCAGCAGGGATCAACGGCAGGCACGTTGCGGTGAGCACCACATGGATGCGCTACACGGCGCTCGACGGCAGGCAGCGCAGCACCAACTTCGCCGGGATCCTGTGCGGATGGCTGGCACGCTCGAAGGAAAGCACCAGCGCGGCATTCCTTCCCGAGTTCTCGCTGCCGGAGGACAAGGTCGCAGGGTTCCTTCCTGCAGACATCCTGGACTATGCGGAAGTCCTGGAGACGGCCCGCTATATCGTGCTGCGCACCTATAACGGCAAGGAAGGCTATTATGCGGCAAGCGCCAACATGACCATCAGCGCGGCGAGCGATTTCTGCGACATTGAGATCTGCCGCGTCATGTACCGGATCGCGAGGGAAGTCTACCAGCGCAGTCTCGACCACCTGAACGAAGACTTCGACCAGTCCAACCTGGACGTGGAGATGAAGCAGGTGCAGGAAGACCTGAATGTCCCGGTCGATCAGGCGCTGGCCGAGAAGATCATCAGCGGCGGACAGGTGACCCTGCTCCTGGACCAGATGAGCGGGAACAAGGACAAGACGCTGCCCGTCCGGATCGAGATACTGCCCAGGGGGTACATCCGCAAGATCATCCTGGACATGTACTGCGTGAACGCGCTGGCACAGTAAGGAGGCAGAGAAATGGCTAAAAGAAAGCAGATTGTCAACGGAAAGGTGTACGACTGGTCGAGCGTGACCATCGGCGTCTCGGGGTGCAAGGGCATCGAACCGGTGGGCATTGACTACGGCTGGGAGAAGGAGAAGAGCCTGATCTACGGCAAGGGAGGCAAGCCCAGGGGCTACGGCACCGGCAACCAGAAGTACGACGTCAAGCTCACCCTCATGCGCGAGGACTACGACCTGCTGAAGGACAGCGTCGGCGCAGTCATGAACGCGGTCATCTCGAAGATCACGGTCAGCTATGCGGACAAGGGAGCGACCACGTCCACGGACACGCTGACCAACGTGGTGTTCAGCAAGGCATCCTTCAAGGCCGCGCAGGGCGACGACAGCCTGAACGTGGAGCTGGAAGGCATGGCAGTCGGCGGCATCACGACATCGAAGTGACGGCAGCATAATCAACGAATTTGTCAAAAAAGGAGAAAGAAATGGGCAACTACTGGGAAGAAAACAAGACGGCAGCAGCTCCCTCCACTGGCGAGGGGGAGAAACAGGTGAAGGCCCTGTCCAGGGACAAGGAAGCCTTTGAGGATTTCATCGACCACCAGCGCGACAAGGGCATGAAGGGCTACATCGTATCCACGAACATCGCCCAGGACGACGACATGGACGACACCCTCAGCTTCCTCTTCCGCGAGCCGAAGCCTGCGAGCTACGACAGATACTCCAAGACGGCGAGCACGTCCCCGACCAAGGCGATGCGCACCTTCGTCCTGGACAACATCTGCGACGAACAGCGCGACGAGCTGGATGAGGCGCTGGGCAAGTGGCCGGCCATGGGCATCAGCCTCGGCGAGAAGCTGCTGTACATGCTGGGTTTATCGAAGACCACGACGGTGAGGAAGCTGTAAAAGACGCGGGCAGCCAGATCGAAGACGAGGAAGGGAACATCGCGCAGGACTTCATCCGCAGCGGGACGCTGCTGGTGCACCTGTATGTGCCGCCGGCACTGATCCCTGAAGGCTTCCCTGACTGCCCGATGCCAGAGTTCTATCGCCTCGTGGCGACAGCCGTGCGCTGCCGGAGGCTGCGGCAGGATGACATCCAGATCGCGGTCGCCAAGGCGTTCAGCACGGAAGAGTAACTGACATTAGCTAATTAAGGAAAGGGGTGGCGAGATGGCAATGGATTCCGTGTTCCGGGTGAGCCTGGTGCTGGACATGGTTGACAATATGACCAGCAAGGTCTCCGGAGCGGCCAAGGGCATCTCCGGGCCCCTGCAGAAACTGGACAATACTTTCGGTACCATGCAGAAGGCAGGCACCGCCATGATGGGAGTGGGGACGGCTATCACAACAGCTGCCCTCGCTACTGTCACTTCTACGTTTGATACACAGGACGCCCTGGGCGAGCTGGCCTCGCTGGGAGTGGAAGACCTGGGGGCGATCGAGAAGGCTGCGAAGAACTTCTCGGACACCTGGGCCGGCACAACCAAGGCGGACTTCATCAGCGCATCCTACGACATCAAGTCCGGCATTGCCTCACTGTCCGATGAAGGCGTGGCGCAGTTCACGGAACTGGCCGCCCTCACAGCCAAGGCGACAAAGTCGACGGCGGGGGAAATGACCTCGCTGTTTGCTACCGGATACGGCATATATAAAAACTATTACAGCGACCTGTCCGACCTGGAGTTCGGCGAGATGTTCTCCGCCGGGATCGCGACGGCCGTGAAGAACTACAAGACCAGCGGCTCCGGGATGGCGGACGCCATCAAGATGCTCGGCGCATCCGCGACGAACGCGAACGTGCCGATGGAAGAGCAGCTGGCGATCCTCGGGCAGCTGCAGGCAACCATGAGCGGATCCGAGGCGGGGACGAAGTACAAGGCGTTCCTCAACAGCGCAGCCAGCGCAGGCGAGAAGCTGGGGCTGAACTTCCTGGACACGAACAACCAGCTGATGTCCATGCCGGACATCCTGGAGACCCTGCGGGGCAAGTATGGCGACACGATCGACGCACTGGAGAAGCGGGAGCTGAAGGAAGCCTTCGGCACCGACGAAGCGATCGCCCTGGTGGATCTGCTCTACAACAACACGGACCAGCTGAAGACGGGGATCAATGACCTGCACAGCTCCATGGACCAGGGGACGGAATCCACGGAAGCAATGGCGAAGGCGATCAACGACACGCCGGCCGGGAAGTTCCAGGTGCTCAAGCAGGAACTGCACAACGCGGCCGAGGAGCTGGGACAGGGACTGCTGCCTGTGGTGAACCAGGGGCTGGAAGTGGCGACGGCTGCAGTCAAAAAGGCGTCTGACTGGGTGAGCGAGCATCAGGCGACTGTGAGCATGATCATGCGGATCGTGTTCGCGGTGGGACTTTTCCTGATCGTGGCAGGTGCGGCGACGGCCATCATCGGGACGGTCGGCAAGGCCCTGACGGGCTTCAAGACGGCACTGAACATTGCAAGGACAGCCACGGGCGGCCTGAGCGGTGCGCTTCTGTCCTCACCCTTCACATGGGTGATCGCCGCGGTGGTGGCGATGATTGCCCTCTTTAAGCTGTGCGGCGGAGACGTCGAAGCACTGGGCGGCATCTTCGAGACAGTGTTCGGCGCGGTCAAGACTGTGATCGGGAACGTGCTGACAGGCATCGCGGAGCACCTGCCGGAGTTCCTGCAGTTCGGCCTCGACCTGATCACCTACATCGTCACCGGGATCGCACAGAACCTTCCCGGGCTGATCACTGCGGGGATCGGGATGATCCAGAGCATACTGACGGGACTGATCCAGCTGCTGCCACAGATCGGCGCAGCCGGAGTGACCCTGCTGAACCTGCTGGTGAATGCGATCGTCACCGGGCTGCCGGCCATGCTGGCTGCCGGGATCGAGCTGGTCAAAATGATTGTGACCGGGCTGGCCCAGATGCTGCCGCAGCTGCTGGCTGCCGGGATCACCATGCTGACCCAGCTCCTGACCGGGATCCTGCAGAACCTCCCGCGCCTGATGCAGGCCGGCATGACGATGGTGTCCATGCTGGTGCAGGGGGCAGCCACGCTGCTGCCGACGATCGTGCAGACAGGAATCCAGATGCTGCTCATGCTGCTGAGCGGGATCCTGCAGAACCTTCCGCAGCTGCTGCAGACCGGCATCACGCTGCTGACCATGTTCATCCAGGGCGTGGCGCAGAACCTGCCGACACTGCTGCAGACCGGCATCAGCCTGATCGTCATGATCCTCCAGGGGATCCTGACCGCGATCCCACGGATCATAGTGGCCGCGATCCAGCTCATCCCGATGCTGGCACAGGGCATCGCATCCAATGCGGGCACCCTGATCAGCACGGGCATCAGCCTGATCGGCAAGCTGCTGACCGGGATCATCACAGCCATACCGGCAGTCGTGAGCATGATCCCCGGACTGTTCGGGCAGATCTGGGATGCGATCAAGAGCATCGACTGGATCGGGCTCGGGGGCGACCTTGTCAGCAGCATCGGCGAGGGGTTCATCTCCGGCTTCAGCTCCCTTGTGGACAGCGTGAAGGGACTGTGGGATGACTTCGTCGGGTGGTTCACCGGGAGCAGCGAGGACATGGAAGCATACAATGCCGCTGACATCGTGGGCTACACCCAGACCATGGACGGCAGGTACACGAACGACAACGGCATGAATTATTACACGGCCCAGGAGCTGGCGGACCAGGGCGTGGCGGGAGCCGCGGAAGTGGTGGCCATGCAGCAGGGGACGGTACCGGCCCCGACCGCGGAAACAACTCCGGCAGCGGCTCCGGCCGAGACTGCCGCCACCCAGACGGTGGAAGCGACCACCAGTGTGCAGACAGACCCGGCGGCCATGCAGGCACAGGGTCAGGAACTGATCAACGGGCTGATCGCTGGCGTCGAGGGCGCAGCGCCTGCAGCGGAAGGAGCTGCACAGCAGTCTGCTGCCGACATCATGGCGCAGTACGGCATAGACGCGAACAACCCTGCAGGCGCAGCTGACGCACTGGTGGCGGACCTGACTGCCGGCATCGAGGGTGCAGCACCCGGAGCGGCAGCAAGCGCGGAAGACGCAGCCACCGACATCATGAGCAAGTTCAATATGGACGGCTCAGATGTCACGGCGGACGGACTGATGTCCGGGCTGATGGACAGCATAACGGGCGGCGGCGCAGAGGCGCAGGGAGCTGCAGAGCAGGCTTCCAGCGATATCCTCGGGGCGTTCAACATGGACTCTTCGGCCGCGACTGCCGCAGGGACCGACCTGATGTCGGGCATGGCCCAGGCGATCACTGACGGGACTGCCGGCGCAAGCGAGGCAGCATCAGCGGCCAACAGCGCCATCATGGATGCCATCAGCACAGACACGACCGGAGCACAGACGGCTGCCAGCGACATGCTCACCAATGTGGCGAGCGGGATCACTGCGAACGCGGCGAGCGCCGAGAGCGCGGCAACTGCCGCCAGCAGCACCATCATGGACGCCCTGGCGACGGATACGAGCGCGGCAACTACGGCCGGCACCGATATGATCACGGAACTGACGGCAGGCATCACAGCCGGGGCGGGCGAAGCATCCGCAGCGGCAACGGAAACGGCGACCGGCATCATGGAATCCCTGGAGACGGGGACCAGCACGGCGACGGCAGACGGGACGAAAGTCATGACGGACGTGGCGAGCGGGATCAGCTCGGGCAGCTCCCAGGTGACAGGCGCAGCCCGGACGGCGGCCACCGGCGCGATGAACGCATGGAGGAGTGCTACGGCCGGGGCGGCGTCGCTCGGCAGCAGCTTCATGAGCCAGGTGGCGAGTGGCATCCGTTCCGGAGGCAGCGCAGCGGTCGGAGCGGCCCAGAGCATTGCCAGCCAGGTGCGGTCGGCCTTCGCCAATATGCAGGTCACTGTACCGGCCCCGCGCCTGCCGCATGTGAGCGTCAGCTTCGCGACCGTCGGATCCGGAGACGCAAAGGCAACCGTGCCGCAGTTCTCGACGGCCTACTATGCCAAGGGCGGCATCATGGACGGCCCGACCCTGTTCGGCCTTAACGGCTCGCAGGCCATGGTCGGAGGCGAGGCCGGCCCGGAGGCGATCCTGCCCCTGGACACCCTGTGGACGCGGATGCGCAGCATCATAGCCGAGCTGCTGGGCGGCCGAGGCAGGAAGGACGAGAAAGGGCAGGAAGCTGCGCATGGCATCATGCAGAGCGTGGCACAGCGCCTCGCGGGCACGCCCCGCGCATCCAGGGCCGACAAGGACGAGAAGAGAGAAAACACGAGGAAGGAAGGCGGCAAGGGCATGGTGATCCAGAAGCTGGAGATGAACGTGGACATCAGCTCCATGGATGACATGCACAAGCTGCGGAAGCTGATCGAACAGATCGAGGGCAACAACGACCCGGCTTACGCATAAGGAGGAGGACGCATGATATACGTGCAGGAGAACTACCTGAAGGTGGCCGGGAAGGCCGTTCCCGGAATGGTCGAGACGGTGGATATCCGGGAAGAGGGAACCATCGAGGACAAGAAGAACAAGAAGGGCAAGGTGGTCAAGGCCAACGTGCCGCAGGGGTTCCAGGCCGCGACGGTGGAGATCCAGATGATCTTCGAGGAAAGCGCGGCATATGACCGCGACAGCATGGTGCAGTATGTCCAGCGCCTCTTCCGGACTTCCGGACAGAAGACGCAGAAGAAGTACCGGATCACAGAGAAGTCCTGCAGCAACCGCGGGATCACCGAGGTGTACTTCAACGGATTCACGACAACCGAGATTATAGGCGAGAGCTTCTACCGTGGGACGCTGACCTTCGTCGCTCCCATTTATGGCGGCACGAAGGTGGTCAAGACCAAGAAGAAGAAAGCCAAAGAAGCGGCCAAGAAGAAAGCCAAGGCCAAAAAGAAAAAAGCCGCGGCTGCAAAGAAGAAAACCAAGAAGAAGACCTCAAAGTCGCCGGCCAGGGCGAAGACGACCACGAAGTCGGCGAAGACAAAGGCCAAGACAGCCGCAGCCAAAAAGAAGGCGAAGGCGCTCGTGAAGACTCCGAAAAAGAGCACGGGCAAGATTAAGAGGGCGACGAAATGAGCGACAAGGCACTGACGGCCCCGAGCTTCCTGCTCACCCTTCCGGAGGCCGACCTGGACGGGGGCTTCGCAGTCACCTACATCAGCAGCCGGGACGAACACTGCGACACCTGTCGGATCTATCCGGACGATGAAGTCCTGGATGAGATCGGCGGCACGGACGTGTCGGACTGCCTGGTAGAGATGGGGATGGACGAGGACTTCGACGAATTGCTGGAGGGTGTCGGCAGCTGGGAGAAGAACGGATCGGAGATCCTGATCCGTGACAACATGGTGCGGCTGCTGGAGACATACATCACGGCAACCTTCCTCGGATGCCATCCGCAGGAAGTGCTGCGGTATATCCTGACCCTGGCCGGCGTCGAGAAGTATGTGCTGGCGCAGGACGAGTTCCCTGTGAAGCCTGCCTTTACGGTGGACACCCAAAACGCCTGCGAGGCGATCAAGCAGATGAACAGCGCCTGGGGGCTTGACACGGCCTTCTTCTACTGGGGCGACACATTCTACTGGGGCACAGCTCCGGAGCAGGAAGAAGTCTACGAGCTGAATGACCAGAACGTCCTGGACATGGAGAAGGAGGGCGAGAAGTGGACGGCGGATATCATCGGCGTCCCATGGCTCCATCATTCGCAGGTGGTGATCGTCGACCACGAGAAGCTGATCGGCGTCGGCGAGATCACAAAGGTCGTGATCCGTTCGTCGGGCGGAGGGTTCTGCGACATGTATGTGGAGTTTAAGGAGGTACCGGAGAATGGCTGATATTAAGAGATATGTGGCCGACCAGATCCGGGAGGCTATAAAGAAGGAGTACCCGCACCTGCGGCTGCCCGCGAACATGCTGGCGGTGGTCACCGCTGCGGATTCGAATGGGATGTACCGGCTGCGGATCCTCGACCAGAACATGGAGGTCGATGAAACGATCCCGGAGATCCCGGGCGTGACAGGCGTGCCGGGATACAGGAAGGGCGATGTGCTGTGCGTGGCACTGCTGTACGGGCAGCTCTGGCCGTACATTATCGGGAGGTATGCGGGATGAGGCTGACAGAGCTGGAAGATGTTGACATCGCGCTGGACGAATACGGGCAGCCAAAGACGGACAATGACGGGAACGTCCTGACGGTGTCGGGGGATGCCTGCTGGTTCCAGGACGTCGTCTGCGAGGCGCTGACCCAGGAGGGCGAGATGCTGCACGAAGACGAGGAGGGGCGGTGGGCATACGGCTTCGGCCTGCTTGACTTTGCACATGCTGCAGGCGAGGAAGACCTGCAGGATGACGTCTATGCCAGGGTGCGGGAGAAGCTGACCAAGCGCGAGTTCATCGAGCCGTCCAGCATACAGACCAGGCTGGATCCTCCGGGGGCAGACAAGGAGAGGGTGCTGCACATCAGCTTCAGCAAGATCGACGAGACGGACGAGCGGAACATTGACATCCGCGTGAACAGCACGGAGGTGGAGATCGGATGATAGAGCAGGAAGTAATGGACCAGATCATCAGGGTGCCGACGGAAGAGGAGGCGATGGAGGAGAAGATCCAGGAGCTGCGGGATGCCGGCTTCGTGGTCACCAACTTCTCAAAGGGCGGGATCTTCTATACCTTGCTTTACGTCGTGATCCACATCGGCATCGAGATCAAGACGGCGGCGGTGGACTTCATCAACTCGGGCTTCATGAAGCACTGCCCGGAAGAGTATGTGGAGATCAGGGCGGCAGACTATTCCAAGACGCGGAAGGAAGGCACCAAGGCGGAAGGATATGTCACTGTTTACCGGGACGATACCAGCAGGGCGGCGAGGATTGCGAAGGGGCATCCGTTCCGGACGGACACGGACGCATACGGCAACTACCTGCGCTTTTATGCAGTGGAAGAACAGACCATACCGGAGGGCGTCGGGGAGTTCGATGTGGCGGTACAGGCCGAGGAAACCGGCAGCGCCTACAACGTGGAGGCGGGAACGATTAACAACACGATGGTGCATATCGAAGGATACAGCAGCGTGACCAACAGGGAAGGGTGGATGACACAGGAAGGCAGCGCCCAGGAGAGCCTGGAAAGCCTCCGCGCCCGGTGCCTGAACAGCCGGGCGGAGAACTCGGAGAGGAACATCGACGCGAAGATCAAGAGCGTCGCAGAGGGCGTGGCAGGCGTCAAGGTGGCCTATGTGAACAGCCAGCACCCAAGGGGACAGGGAACCTGGGACATTATCGTGACCGGGACTTCCGGAGCCGCGAGCGACAAGGTGCTCGATGACGTCGCCGATGCGATCTCCCCGATGCTTGGCAGCTACGGTGACATGCTGGTGAAGTCCAGCACGCCGAAGAACGTGGACATAGCAGTAGACATTTACATCGAACGCGGCGTGTCCACGGCAGGCTATCAGGAGAAAGCCGAGGCGCTGATCCGCAGCCTGATGGATGTGCAGGAGCGCAGCGAGCTGAACACGCTGTACCTCGACGCGATCCGCGGCAAGCTGTCCGGAGGGCTGGACAGGTTCAGGAAGTGCAACATCATCTCGCCGGCGGATGACATCGAGGAAAACGTGGACACGGCGATCATCCTGGGAGGTCTGACGGTGCACGTCTATAACATAAGCTAAGGAGGGGCAGCATGTTCGAGAGATTCAGGGACTACATCTACTACCTGCTGCCGTCCTTCCTCAAACGCGTCCGCAAGTCTGTCAACCAGTGGTGGATCTTCACGAAAGTCGTGGGTGACTGGTTTGACGAGTGCCTGGACGACATGGAGCGGGCGAGGGACGAGACGACCATCGCCACATGCAGCGACACCATGCTGCGCTACCATGGCGAGGACAGGGGCCTGGTGCAGTACAGCGGCGAAAGCTACGACACCTTCCGCGGCAGGATTGCCATGTACGACGAGGTCATGCGCATGGGCGGGACGAGCGAGGGCATCATTCTGGCCGTGAACGCCCTGGGCTACGAGGACGTGGAGCATGTGTGGGCCCCGGAGCTCACGGGAGACTATGACCGGTGGGCGGAGTTCTACATCCTGATCCACGAGGACATCGCCAACCCGGTGCCGACGGCACTGGAGAACGTGATCCGTGAGGTACGGTTCTGGAAGGAGCCGGAAGCACTGGACAACTACCGCAGGGACTTCCTGGCACAGATCGAGACCAGGATCACCAGCGAAGCCCTCTACGCAATGCTGACCGTGACCATGTTCTTCCCGGGCGGGAGAAAGCTGGACGGAAGCAAGCTGCTGGACGGCAGCAAATACCTGGACGGATCTGCGGGCAACGCGGAGGCGCTTGTGGACTATATGGCCGACAGCAGGGCGGATCTGGATGTGGTCGTCAGCATGTTCGCGGACTACCGCGCAGAGTGCAGTGTGCAGCCGGCTGCGGACGCGGGGCACGACACAGAAGGCCAGACGGCGTTCTTCAACCACGCCCGGAGGCTGGACGGCAGCAGGCTGCTGGATGGAAGCAGGATGCTCACGGGCACGGTCGGGCTGGCTGAGATGATGATCGACAGCCTGGCGCAGGCAGGAACCAACCAGGGCGCGGCAGCGTTCGCGGACTACCGCGCAGACCAGGCGGCACGCGCAAACACGGAAGCGGTGCAGGCGATGGATGGCATCACGAAGTTCTGGATCCGCAAGACCCTGGACGGACGGAAGAAACTGGACGGCACGCAGCTGCTTGATCAGCAGACAGGATGGGCGGAGATGTCCATCGGGAACAACTGATCGGGAGATCAGCCAACATAAAGGAGGACACCATGAAGTTTGTAATCACTAACAAGCACAGGCAGAAGATCGCCACCGCGACACATCAGTCCGGGACGATCGCAAAGGTGGCACAGATCGCACTGGGCACAGGCGGGGTCAACGGCTCCGGAGTGATCACGCCATCAGGCGGAGCGACCCGGCTGAACAACGAGGTCATCCGGAGGCCGTACACGGCATCCCAGAAGGTCAACGACTACTGCTACGAGTACGCGCTGACCCTCGCGGAGAACGAGTGCGTGGGGCAGGCGATCAGCGAGATGGCCCTGATCGACAGCGCAGGCGACCTGATCAGCATCCTGAACTTCCTGCCCAAGACGAAGGACGACATCCAGGAGACCTACCGGATCCGGAACCACTACGAGTAAAGGAGGGCAGACATGGCAAAGCTGAACTATGACCCTGTATACAATCCGGACATGGAGGCGTTCACCGCCCAGACGAACGACTTCTATGAGAACTGGAACGAGAAGTACCGCCAGTTCCTGGGCAACGATGCGGCGCTGAAAGCGATGATTGATAGCACCGGCCTGACCGTGGTGGACGGCAAGGTGTGCCAGACCTACAGAAAGAGAGGGACGACAGAATGAGTAATGAACTGCTGCAGACCGAAACAGAAGTAACCGAACCGATCCTGCTGGACAGCACAGGCCAGGAAATCCTGGAGGAACTGAAAACACAGAATAGCCTGCTCGGAATCATGACAGAGACTACAGTGGGCGCAACCGATAACCTGGAGTTGATCAAGAAGATCGTACGCAGCGGGAAGGCGTCCAAGTCGTTCGAAATCGGCGATCAGATCATCGTCCCGTGGAAGGACGTGGCAGCGGACAGGACCTACTCCATGCCGTTCGACATCACGCACTTCGGGCCCGTGACGCTCCAGGACGGCGAAGAAGTCCCGGGCATGTTCCTGCAGTCGCATTACTGCCTGCCCTTCGGCGTGCAGTTCGACAACTATGAGGCGGCGTACTGCGCAGAGACAGAGCTGCCGAGTGGCACCTATCACTTCACGCTGGCGGAGACCTGGAGCAAGGCCGCGGCCGGCACCTACCAGTTCACGCTGGAGCATCCGGTTCCTGCAGGCGGCCTGGTCTGCTTCCCGTTCCGTTTCGCCGACATCGAGCTGAGTGCTGCCAAGGTCACGACCTACGAAAACGGCAGCAACCTGACCGCGATCGAGAGCGTGACCCTGACATCCGGATCCGGCGGCACGGACCTGGGCACATGGACAAAAGCAGGAGACGCGACACTGAGTGGATATCAGCGCAATGGCTACGGCTACAACCGCTGGAGCCAGTCCGGGCTCCGCCAGTTCCTGAACAGCAAAAAAGGCGTCGGGGAATGGTGGGAGAGCCAGAACAAGTGGGACCGCGCTCCGGATCAGCTGCTGACCAAGGCGGGCTTCATGAGCGGATTCGAGGACGACTTCCTCAGCTGCCTGCGCCCGGTAAAGGTCACCACGGCGCTGAACACCGTGACGGACGATGCCGTGAACGATAGCCACACCGAGGACACATACGACACCTTCTTCCTGCCGTCGCTGCAGCAGATCTACAACACGCCGCAGCTGGCTGACGTGGAGGGCGAGGCGTGGACGTACTGGAAGCGTGCGCTCGGGCTGCCTCAGAGAGCCGGATATCATCCGAATATCTACGAGGCATACAAGACCTATGCACTGGATAACCACGCAAGTGCGCAGAACTGCTTCCTGCGCTCCTGCACCCGCGGGGACGGCTGCGGCGTGTGGTGCATGTACGCGGGCGGCTACGTCTACTACAACAGCGCGTCCAACGCGACTCGCTGCGCCCCGGCTTGCGTAATCTGTTAATCGGCATCAATCGCGGGCGGACACCTCCGCCCGCCTGTAGAGGGCGACATGGTAAGAGTAGAGGACAGAGGCGAAGGAAAGTTTGATACGCTCACGAAGGCACTGCAGCTTGCATCGTACACGATCCAGATCACGGACAACCCGAAGGTGTTCCGGCCGGAACACGCAAAGAGCACCGAGCGGATTGTGTACCTTGCGCGGGATATCTATCACAGGACGCGTGTGGCGAATGACATCCGCCTCGACGGTCCGGATGCGCGTGAGAACCTGCTGGAGCGGAGGCGACAGCAGAATATAGCGATCGCAGAATGCGATCACCTGCTTTCTGAGATACAGGTCGCGAAGAAGATCTTCCACCTGCACACCAAGAGGATTAAATGCTGGGGCGAAAAGATCGAAACGGCCAAGGCATACCTCAGAAAGTGGCGAGACTCAGATGCGAGCCGCTTCACAAAGAAGCGTTAAGCATAGGGCTGTAGGCTGTTTGTGCGCAGAACTGCTTCCTGCGCTCCTGCAACCGCGGGAACGGCAACAACGTGTGGTACATGAACGCGGGCGGCAACGTCAACAACAACAACGCGTACAACGCGAATCGCTGCGCCCCGGATTGGGTGCTTCAGTAGGCTCATAAACCAAGCATAGCGCGGCGGCCAAAAACGAAGCACGCAAGGAGCCGAAAGCCCTGCCGGAAACGGCGAACCCCACCGTGGTGATGCAGGCAGCCCCTGCGGGCTGTTCCTGCTATCCACACCACGGAACAGAGGGAATGATGGACATTGAAGAAATAATCGGATTTGATGCACTTTATAATTCTATGAACAAGTGCGTCAAGGGAGTGCTCTGGAAGGACGGGACAGCAGCCTTCTATCACAACTGGATCCGTGAGATCCTGCGGCTGGAGAAGCAGCTGAAGACGGGGACATACAGAGAACGCCCGGCGAAGTTCTTCACAATCACGGAACCAAAAACCAGGGAGATCATGAGCATCGCGTTCCGGGACCGCGTATACCAGCGCAGCCTGAACGATGTGGCGATCTACCCGGCCACCACCAGATCGTTCATCTATGATAACCATGCGTGTCAGAAGGGCAAGGGGACGGATAAGGCCAGGAACCGCCTGAAGTGCCACCTGCAGCGATACTACCGGAAACATGGCGCAGACGGCTATGTCCTGCAGTGTGACATAAAAGGTTATTACCCGAACATGCGGCACGATGTCGCAAAACGGGTGCTGCGGAAATACCTGGATGACGGCCCTTACCAGATGGCCGCGGACATTCTGGACAACTTTCCGGGCGATGTAGGGTTCAATCCGGGCAGCCAGATCGTTCAGATCGTCGGCATCACCGCGCTGAACGACATGGACCACTACATCAAAGAGGTCCTGAGAATCGCCTTCTATATCAGGTATATGGACGATTTCATCCTGATCAGCGACAGCCTGGAAGAGCTGGAGAAGGCGCTGGAGTGCATCAAGGGCATCCTGAAGGACATGGAGATGGAACTGAACGAAACAAAGACGAGGATCTACAAACTGAGCGAGGGGATCCCGTTCCTCGGGTTCATCTTCAGGTTGACAGATACAGGCAAGGTGGTCGTGAACATAAAATCGGAGAAGGTGAAGCATGAACGCCGGAAGCTGCGCAGAATGGTCGAGCTTGTCAGAAAAGGCGAGAAGGCCAGGGAGAAGGTCGACGAACACTTTGATAGCTGGAAGAGATCCGCCAGCTACGGCAACAACTTCAAAATGCTCCAACGGATGGACACCTACTACAGAAGTTTATGGGAGGCGTATGACAATGAAATACAAAAAACTGACCTCGACCATCGAGGAGGCAAGGAAACAGGAGAACAATGCGGCGAAGATCGAGCAGCAGGCGGCTCTGATCGAGTATGTCGCGATCATGGCGGACATTGAGCTGCCTACCATGGAAGGGGAGGACGTTGGCGATGAGTAAGAAAGACAAGTATGCGAAGTGGTACAGGAGCGGATTCTGGAGCAAGCAGATGCTGATCAATGTCGTCCGGAAAGGCGCACTGACTCAGGAAGACTACGAGGATATTGTGGGCGAACCCTTCCCCGAGGAAGAGCCCGAAGAATGACCGGGGACTTCCTGAGCGAGTTCAAGTGCCTGCACGATCATGGCACTCACTGCGGTCTCGACGGGGAGCCCTGCCATCCGGAGACATGCTCACGGTATCGCACCTGTGGCGAGTGCCAGAGCTACTTCATACCGGCGTCACAGGAGCCTTGCATGTACTGCATCGACCTGCCTGCGGATCTGATCCATGCTCAAGAATAATGTCAAAAAACGCCGTTCCGGTGAGCTTTCCCGGGGCGGCGTTTTAACGCAAATATTTCCCGATTGTTTTTGACAAATAAGTTGAGAAAATTTGACAGAAATTTTGAGCGGCTACACGAAGTACGCTTCGTAACATGTCAAATGGTTTTTTTGAAAGCCTGCTAATAAAAAGTCAAGTAGTAAATAAAGAAAATCCCGGAGGGTAA
>CAMJGH010000019.1 GCA_946405185.1 uncultured Lachnospiraceae bacterium | reverse complement strand
GGTACAATTACGCCATGGCGCTGGCGGAGCAGTTCGGCATCGAACTCAACACCATCCCGCCGCTGGCGGAGGAACAGTGGTTCAAGGCGCCTACCCGCACCATCGGCAGCGACCAGATGTACTTCAACGACGCGGACATCCCGTACATCTATTTTGAGGCGAACGCCTGGGTGAACGAGGAAGGCGTGGAGCAGTACCCCAACGGCAACAAGGCCTTCCAGTACAACACGGCGGATCCGCGCTTCGCGGACACGCAGGGCCAGATCAACCACACGCACCACGACGATCTGGACCACCTCGAAGAGATGTTCCCGGACCGGATCGAGTCGCACATGCGGCAGTTCTCGAAGATCCTGACCGAGATCCTGCTGAAGACGGACGAGAATACGCCGGCAGCGTACACGAGATGAAAAAAGAGACCCTTCGGCCTGTCTGCTCCGCAGACCTGCCGGAGGATCTTTTTTGCCCTGTCAAGGAAAAATACTTGACAATCCATTCCGTATCTGATAGAGTACCCCGGGTGAGTTGAGATGGAACGCATTGTCGAACGCACATATCTGTATGATTTTTACGGGGAACTGCTGACGGATCACCAGCGCCGCATCTACGAGATGGCCGCTGACCAGGATCTGTCGGTCTCCGAGATCGCCGAAGAATGCGGCATCAGCCGCCAGGGGGTCTCGGATCTCCTGAAACGGTGTGACGCCATCCTGTCGGACTATGAAGCCAGGCTCCACCTCGTGGAGCGCTTCACCAAGGCCAGCGCGGAGGCGGACCGCATCATCGGTCTGGCCAGCGCCCTGCCGGACTCACCGGAGGCCCGGGCCATCGGGAAGGCCGCCGAGGCACTGAAAGACCTGTTGTGACCAAGAAGGAGATGCAGACGGACTCATGGCATTTGAGAGTTTATCGGACAAACTGCAGAATACCTTTAAGAAACTCCGCGGCAAGGGCCGTCTGACGGAGGAGGATGTCAAGCTGGCCCTCCGGGAAGTCAAGATGGCGCTGCTGGAAGCGGATGTCAACTTCCGCGTGGTCAAACAGTTCGTCGCCAAGGTGCAGGAGCGGGCCATCGGCGCGGATGTCATGAACAGCCTCACGCCCGGCCAGACGGTCATCAAGATCGTTTCGGACGAGATGACGGCCCTCATGGGCTCCGAGACCACCGAGTTAAAGCTGCGCCCCCAGAACGAGATCACCGTCATCATGATGATGGGCCTTCAGGGCGCCGGCAAGACCACCACGGCCGCCAAGCTGGCCGGCAAGTTCAAGCAGAAGAGCCGCAAGTGCCTGCTGGTCGCCTGTGACGTGTACCGTCCCGCCGCCATCAAGCAGCTGCAGGTCAACGGCGAACGCCAGGGTGTGGAAGTCTTCACCATGGGCCAGGACGCGGATCCGGTGGATATCGCCAAAGCCTCCCTGGAGCATGCGAAAAAGAACGGCCAGAGCGTGGTCATCCTGGATACGGCCGGCCGCCTGCAGGTGGACGAGGCCATGATGGACGAACTGGCCCGCATCCGCGAGGCCGTGCCGGTGGACTGGCGCATCCTCACCGTGGACGCCATGACCGGCCAGGACGCCGTGAACGTCTCCAAGGCGTTCGATGAGAAGATCGGCATCGACGGCGTGATCCTCACCAAGATGGACGGCGACACCCGCGGCGGCGCGGCGCTTTCCGTCCGCCAGGTGACCGGCAAGCCCATCCTGTATGTGGGCATGGGCGAAAAGCTCTCGGATCTCGAGCAGTTCTATCCGGACCGCATGACCTCCCGCATCCTCGGCATGGGCGATGTCTTAAGCCTCATCGAGAAGGCCCAGGCGGAGGTGGATGTGGACGCGGCCCGCGAGATGGACGCCCGCATCCGCAAGGCGCAGTTCAACTTCAACGACTATCTGGAGCAGATGCGCCAGATGCGCAAGATGGGCGGCATGAGCGCCATCATGGATGCGCTGCCCGGCATGGGCGGCAGCCGGAACATGGGCAAGCTCAAAGGTTCCATGCCGGACGCCGAGGAGAGCGAGCGGATGATCGCCCGCACCGAGGCCATCGTGCTGTCCATGACCAAGAAAGAGCGGGAGAACCCCGGGCTCATCAACCCGTCCCGCAAGAAGAGGATCGCCAACGGCGCCGGCGTGGACATCGCCGAAGTCAACCGGTTCCTCAAGCAGTTCGAACAGATGCAGAAGATGATGAAGCAGATGTCGGGCATGATGAGCGGCAAAGGCAAGAAGCGCTTCCGCCTGCCGTTCGGGTTATAAACCAGGCGTTATGGGAGTCTTCCCTTAACCATATATTATTTTTGTCAGGATTTACGGAGGAAACAGACAATGGCAGTTAAGATGAGACTGAAGAGAATGGGGAAGAAGAAGGCTCCTTTCTACAGAATCGTGGTGGCCGACGGCAGAATGCCTCGTGACGGCCGCTTTATCGAGGAACTTGGCTACTATGATCCCACCAAAGAGCCGAGCGTGATCAAGGTTGACGAAGAAGCCGCGAAGAAGTGGCTCGCCAACGGTGCTCAGCCGACCGATACCGTGAAGAAACTGCTGGCCGCTGCCGGGATCGTGAAGTAACAGACCCCAGGGAGGAGAACATGAAGAATCTGGTTGAGTTGATTGCCAGATCGCTCGTGGATTCCCCGGATGAGGTGGTCGTGACTCAGACCGAGCAGGAGAACGCCATCGTCATCGAGCTGCACGTGGCTCCGGACGACATGGGGAAAGTTATCGGCAAGCAGGGGCGGATCGCCAAGGCCATCCGCACCGTGGTGCGCGCCGCATCGACGGGCGAACAGAAGCGAGTGATCGTTGAGATCCGGTAACCAAGTCATCACAGGCGAAAACCGTCTGTGATGACTTTTCTTTTTGTGGTATGATAGACCCATCACGCCGGAGGAAGCCTCCGGCCGGCAACTGAGGACGTTATGGCAAAGAATGAATGGTTCCGCGTGGGCGTGATCGCCACCACGCACGGACTGGGCGGTGAAGTGAAAGTCTACCCCACCACGGAAGACCCGGACCGGTTTGGCAAGGGGCTGTCGCTGCGCATGGTCACGGGAAAGACGGAGCGTTTCGTGACGGTGGAGCGCGCGCGCTTTTTCAAGAACATGGTCATCGTCAAGTTCAAAGAGTTTTCGTCCATCGAGGAGGTGGAGAAGCTCCGCCAGGCGGAACTGTACGTCTCCCGTGAGGACGCCCTGCCGCTGGAAGAAGGCCAGTACTACCTGGCGGATCTGATGGACATGCAGGTGACGGACGAGGAAGGGGCTGTTTTGGGCACGCTTACCGATGTCATCGAGACCGGCGCCAACGACGTGTACGTGGTGAGCCGGGAGGGCAGGAAAGACCTGCTGATCCCCAACATTCCCGCCTGCATCCGGGAAGTGGATATTGAAAACGGCCGGATGAAGGTGCACCTTCTGCCGGGCCTGGAGGATTTATGAATTTTCATGTGATGACGCTGTTCCCGGAGATGATGGAAACGGTCCTGTCCACCAGCATCCTGGGACGGGCCGAAAAGCGAGGGTGTCTTGGCTTCACGGTGACCAACATCCGGGACTTTGCCGGCAACAGGCACGGCAAGGTGGACGATTACCCCTACGGCGGCGGGGCGGGCATCCTGATACAGCCGGCGCCGGTGGTGGACTGCTTCCGGGCGGTTTCAGAGAAGGTGGGGCACCCGTGCCGGTGCATTTACACCTCGCCGCAGGGCAAGACTTTCACCCAGGAGGATGCGTGGGAACTGTCCCGCGAGGAGGATCTGATCTTTCTGTGCGGCCACTACGAGGGCATCGATGAGCGGGCGCTGGACATCTGCGTGACGGATACCTACTCGGTGGGCGATTACGTGCTGACCGGCGGCGAGCTGCCGGTGCTGACCATGATCGACGCCATCGCCCGGCTGGTGCCGGAGGTGCTGCACAACGAGGATTCCAATCTGTTTGATTCGTTTACGGACCACCTGCTGGAGTATCCGCAGTACACGCGCCCGGAGGTCTACGAAGGCCGGGCGGTGCCGGAGGTGCTGCTGTCGGGCCATCACGCGAAGATCGAGGAGTGGCGGCGGAAGCAGTCACTCGAGCGGACTTTTGCCAAGCGGCCTGACCTGCTGAAAGAAGCCGCGAAAGCGGGCGAACTGACCCGCAGGGACCTGCTGTACTTAAGCGAGATCGGCTGGTGGCCGGATGAGGAGGAGACATCATGACGGTAATGGAACGGTTCCTGGATTACATCACCTGGTCCACGCAGTCCGAGGCGGATGTGGAGGCGGTGCCCTCCACCGAGCGCCAGTGGGGTCTGGCAAAACACCTGAAGGAAGAGTGTGAGGCCATGGGCCTGGCCAACGTAAGACTGTCGGACCACTGCTACGTGTACGCCGAACTGCCGGCCACGCCCGGCTGTGAGAGCGTCCCGGCCATCGGCTTCATCGCCCACATGGACACGGCCACGGAGATCTCCGGCGAGAACGTGAAGGCGCAGGTCATTGAGAATTACGATGGCGGCGCGGTGGCGCTGGGCGAGAGCGGCCTGGTGCTGGATCCCGCAGCGTTCCCCCACCTGAAAGGGATGGCGGGCAAGACGCTCATCACCACCGACGGCACCACGCTGCTGGGCGCGGACGATAAGGCCGGCATCGCCGAGATCCTGACCATGGCGGAGACGCTGATCCGCGAAGGCCGCCCGCACGGGAAGATCTGCATCGGCTTCACCCCGGACGAGGAGGTGGGCAACGGCCCGGCCTTCTTTGACATCGAAGGGTTCGGCGCGGACTACGCCTACACGGTGGACGGCGGGGATCCGTCGACCATCAACTACGAGAACTTCAACGCGGTGCAGGCGGTGTTTTTGATCAAAGGCTTCAACATCCATCCGGGTTCGGCCAAGGACAAGATGATCAACGCCCTCCTGGTGGGGTATGAGATCAACAGCATGCTGCCGTCCGGCGAGACGCCGCGCGACACCGAAGGCCGCGAGGGGTTCTACCACCTGATCGGCATGGAGGGCGATACCGCCGCCTGCACGCTGACCTACATCGTCCGGGATTTTGACGCCGGCAGCATGGAAGCGCGCCGGAACACCCTGCGCCACATCACGGACCTGCTGAACGCGAAATACGGTGCCGGTACGGTCACGCTTTCGCTGAAGGACCAGTATCCGAACATGATCGAGGGCCTGCGGGACAAGATGTTCATCGTGGAGGATGCCTTTGCGGCCATCGACGCCTGCGGCCTGACGCACGCGGCCGAGCCGGCGCGCGGCGGCACGGACGGCGCCACGCTGACCATCATGGGGCTGCCGTGCCCGAACCTGGGGTCCGGCGAGAACGCCGCCCACGGCCCGTACGAACACATCACGAAGGAAGACCTGGAACTGTGCACCGAGATCCTGCTGACCATCGTCGGCAGGGCGGCAGACAGAGCATAAGCATAAGGAGGCGGCATGCGCTATTCCGACGAGATCATCGAACAAGTCCGGGAGGCCAACCCGATCGCGGACGTGATCGGCAGCTACATCCATCTGGAGCGCAAGGGGGCGAATCTGTTCGGCCTCTGCCCGTTCCATGGGGAAAAAACGGCTTCGTTTTCGGTGAGCCCGTCCAAAGGCATGTACTACTGCTTCGGCTGCCATGCCGGCGGCAACGTGATCTCGTTCGTCATGCAGTATGAGAACCAGACGTTCCAGGAGGCGGTGCAGACGCTCGCGGAGCGCGCGCACATCGCGCTGCCCGAAGCCCGCGAGACGGACGAGGAGCGCCGTGTGCGGGACCGGAAAACGCGCCTGCTGGACGTGCAGAAGGATGCGGCGGTGTTTTTCCACCGCCTGCTGTTCACACCGGAAGGCGCCAGAGGCCTGGAGTATCTGACGCGCCGCGGCCTGACGAAAGACACCATCACCTCGTTCGGGCTGGGGTATGCGCCGGCTTCGCAGGACAGACTGTACCGGTACCTGAAATCCCGCGGCTACGAGGACGGGCTGTTAAAGGATTCCGGCCTGGTGCGCTTTTCGGACAGAGGCGTGCGGGACTATTTCTGGAACCGCGTGATGTTCCCCATCATGGACGCCAACAACCACGTGATCGGCTTCGGCGGGCGCGTGATGGGCGACGGGGAGCCCAAATACCTGAACTCCCCGGAGACGCCCATCTTCGACAAGAGCCGCAACCTCTACGGGCTGCACGCCGCCAAGCGCTCCCGGCGGGCGGAGTTTCTGATCTGTGAGGGCTACATGGACGTCATCTCCATGCACCAGGCCGGCTTCACCAACGCGGTGGCCTCCCTGGGCACGGCCTTTACGGAGCAGCACGGCAACCTGATCCGCCGCTACGTCAGGAACGTGATCCTCACCTACGACAGCGACGGTGCCGGCGTCAACGCCGCCCGGCGCGCCATCCCGATGCTGCGCTCCGCGGGGCTCTCGGTGCGCGTGCTGAACCTCCGGCCGCACAAGGATCCGGATGAGTTCATCCAGGCCGAAGGCGCCGAGGCGTTCCAGGAGCGGATCGACAACGCCATCAACAGCTTCCTGTTTGAGATCGACGTGCTGGGCCGGGATTACCAGCTGCAGGACCCGGAGGAACAGACGGCCTACTACCGCGAGGTGGCCAGACGCCTGGCCGTCACGTTTGAGGAGCCGCAGGAGCGGGATATCTACACCAAGGCCTGCGCCCGCCAGATCATGGTCTCCTACGAGAACCTGCGCAACCTGGTGAACGCCGTGGGCGCCAGCCGGGCGGCGGAACAGCCCTCCACACGGCCGTCTCAGGAGGGGAACAGCCGCCGCGCCACGCGCCGGGAGAAACTCCAGGAAGCCGACAAGACCATGCAGCGGCTGCTGCTGACGGTGCTGTGCGAGGATCCGGAGCGGCTGCCGGCGGCCGAAGAGTACCTGACGCCGGAGGACTTTTCCGGCGAGCTGTACCAGGCCATGGCGAGAGCCGTCTTTGAGGCGGCGCGCACCGGCCATGTGGAGCCGGCCTCGCTGATGAACCCGTTTTTGGAGAGCGATGACGCCGAGGAGGCCTCCCGCGTCTTCAACACCCGGTACGATCAGGAACTGACCGGGCGGCAGCGTGACCAGGCCTTCTACGAGGCGGTGCTGTCCGTCAAGCAGCAGAGCGTGGCCGCGCTGGATGCGGATCCGCAGGCGGATTTCGCAAAGATCCTGTCCGAGCGCAAGAAGTTGGACAGCCTGAAAAAGAAGCTGTCGCAGATGGGAGGCCGGTGATGGCACTCTCGAAGCGGCTGCAGACCGTGGTCTCCCTGGTGACGCCGGGGAAGACGTTTGCGGATATCGGCACGGACCACGCATTCGTGCCCATCGAACTGGTAAAGAGCGGCCGGTGCCCGAAAGGCCTGGCCTGCGATGTGCGGCCGGGGCCTCTTGCGGGTGCAGAAGAGCATATCCGGGTGAGCGGCCTCTCAGACCGCATCGGGACGCGCCTCGGCGACGGCCTGCAGGCGCTGCTGCCCGGTGAAGCGGACAGCCTGATCATTACGGGCATGGGCGGGCGGCTGATCCTCGGCATCCTCGCCGGTGACTGGCCGGTGGTGCTGGCGGCCAAAGAACTGATCATCGGCGCCCAGTCGGACCTGCCCGCCGTGCGCAAGGCACTGCGCCTGGCCGGGTTCCGCACGGCGGATGAGCGGATGCTCACCGAGGACGGCAAGACCTACGTGCTGATGAAATGCCTGCCGGAGGATGTCACGGAGATGCCGCCGTTTACGGCGGATATCGAAGGCCCGTATTCCCGCGGGGATGTGTACGGGCCGGTGCTGCTGGCCCGGCGCGATCCGGAACTCTTCCGGTATCTGGCGGCGCGTGAGAAGGTGCTGGCGGATATCCTGGCGGCCCTTCCGGAGGAGGGGGCGGCCGAAAGACGCACCGAAGTGGAAGCGGAGAAGGAGGCCATCCGGCAGCTTTTGGAGGAGGATGAGCGATGAACATAGCGGATGTGATCCGGCGGCTTGACGGGATGATCCCCGAAAGCATCGCCCTGGCGTGGGATAATTCCGGGTTCCTGATCGGCCATGAAGACCGGGAAGTTTCCCGGGTGCTGGTCTGCGTGGACGTGACCGACGGCGCCGTGAAGCGCGCTGCGGAAGCGGGTGCGCAGCTGATCGTCGCGCATCACCCGCTGATCTTTAAGGGCATGAAGAGCATGACGGACCGGGATGCCGCCGGGCGGCGGGTGCTGTCGCTGATCGAGCAGGGCATCGCCGTGTACGCCATGCACACGGACTACGACTGTGCCGCGGACGGCATGGGCCTGCGGGCGGCTGCCGCGATGGGGCTGTCGGACATCCGCTTCCTGGCTGATGAATTTGCGTACGGCGAAGGGGAGAAGGGCGGCCTCGGGGCCGTCGGCAGCCTGGCCGAAGACCTGACGGGCGAGGAGTTTGTGGCGCTCGTCAAGGCGGCATTTGCCATCCCGCACGCGGTGGTGTACGGGAACCTGGAGACGAAGATATCGCGCGCGGGCATCTGCCCCGGCTCCGGGAAAGAGTACTGGCGCCAGGCCAAAGCCGCCGGCGCGCAGGCCTATGTGACCGGAGACCTCTCGCACCATGAAGGGCTCGATGCCGCCGCCGAAGGGCTGCTGGTGGTCGATGCCGGGCACTACGGCGTGGAAAAACTCTTTGTGGCCGATGCGGCCGCACGGCTGACGGACATCGCGGAAGGCGCGTTTGATGTGGTATCCTACTACGAAGAGCCGTTTACGATTCTCTGATATGCTGTTATAATGAAACCGGAGCTGCCAGTAACGGCTCCGGTCTTTTCATACATCGGAAAGCCTGTGAACGTTCTTTATAGAGGAAAAGGAGGGAGAGTACATGATCACTGTCACTTATCAGGACCGGACCTACAATCTGCCGGATGGCTCGTGCTACCGCGACGCTGCCGCAAAGATCCAGCCGCTTGTGGAAGACGACATCCTGCTCATGAAAGGCTGCGGGCGCCTGCAGGAACTTTCCCGCCCCATCGAGGAGGATACGGAAGTCTCCTGCATCACGCTGCGCGATCACATCGGCCACCGCGTGTACGGGTGCAGCCTGACCTTCCTGGCGGTCAAGGCCATCGACGATCTGACAAAAGACCAGCATCTGCGGGCCGTGGTGGACTTTTCGGTCTATGCCGGCTACTACATCCATTTCCCCTACAACCCGTCCTTCCGCGTGACGGCGGCGTTCCTGAAAAAGCTGGAAGCCCGCATGCGGGAGCTGATCGATGCGGACATCCCGTTTGAGAAGAAGACTGTCCACGTGGAGGATGCCATCAAGCGCTTTGCCGCGGCCGGGCAGACGGACAAGGAAAAACTCTTCCGCTACCGCCGCTCCTCGCGCATGAACATCTACTCGCTGGACGGGTACGAAGATTACTACTACGGCTACATGGTGGATTCCACCCGGTATCTGAAGGTGTTCGGGCTGGAACCGTACCGCCAGGGGCTCGTGGTGCAGGTGCCGCGCCGCAATGCGCCCAAAGAGGTGCCGGATTTCAATCCGTCGGACAAGCTGTTCGCGGTCATGAAATCCACGTCCGACTGGGGGGAGATGCTGGGGTGCTCCAACGTGGGCGAACTCAACGACATCGTCGCCGCCGGCAAGATGGAAGAGATGATCCTCGTGCAGGAAGCGCTGATGGAGAAGCAGATCGGCAATCTGGCAGAGCGCATCGTCAGGGATCCGAACCGCCGCGTGATCCTCATCGCCGGGCCCAGCTCGTCCGGCAAGACCACCTTCTCGCACCGCCTGTCCGTGCAGCTGCGGGCGCACGGCGCGCACCCGCATCCCATCGCCGTGGACAACTACTTTGTGGACCGCGAGAAGACGCCCCGCAATCCGGACGGCACCTACAATTTTGAAGACCTGGGCGCTCTGGACGTGGAGCAGTTTGTGAATGACATCGAAGACCTGATCGCCGGCAAGACGGTGAAGATGCCCACCTTCAACTTCCTGACGGGCAAGCGGGAGTACCGCGGCGACACGCTGACGCTCGGTCCGGATGACATCCTGGTGGTGGAAGGCATCCACTGCCTGAACCCGGCCATGTCCGAAGGCATCCCGGCGGAGCAGAGGTTCAAGATCTACATTTCCGCGCTGACGGCGCTGAACCTGGACGACCACAACCGCATCGCCACCACGGACGAGCGCCTGATCCGCCGCCTGGTGCGCGACGCCCGCACGCGCGGCCATTCGGCCAAGGCGACCATCGCCATGTGGCCCTCCGTGCGCGCCGGCGAGCAGAAGAACATCTTCCCGTACCAGGATGAGGCGGACGCCATGTTCAACTCCGCGCTCATCTATGAGCTGGGCGTGCTGAAGGCGCAGGCCACCGTGGTCCTCTCGCAGATCCGCCCGGAGGAGGACGAGTACCAGGAAGCCAAGAGGCTGCTGAAGTTCCTCGACTACTTCCTGCCGGTGAGCACGGAAGCCATCCCGAGCAATTCCATCGTCCGCGAGTTTGTGGGCGGCGGGTGCTTCAAGGTATGACGAGACTGCCATCCTGAGCGGAGCGCATCCATGCAAGGCTGTCATCCTGAGCGGAGCGCGCAGCGCGAAGCCGAAGGATCCCCCATGGGTTCCTTCGGCTTGCTTTTTTTGTCAGAGTGCATTATAATGCCCCCTGCCGAGAAGCGCAGATGATCGCGGCCGGCCGCAAGGCCGGGTGAGGAAAGTCCGGGCTTCACAGGGCAGGATGCCGGATAACGTCCGGTGGAGGCGACTCCCAGGAAAGTGCCACAGAAAACAAACCGCACGCATGCGTGTAAGGGTGAAAAGGCGGTGCAAGAGACCACCGCCCGTCCGGTAACGGGCGGGGCAGGGCAAACCCCATCCGAAGCAAGGCCAAACAGGGGGCGACAGAGCGGCCCGTTCTGCTCCCGGGTAGGCTGCTCGATCCGCGCGGCAACGCACGGGCTAGACAGATGATCATCCAACGACAGAACCCGGCTTACCGCGCTTCTCGGCATAAAAAAGACCTTCGGCCAAACAGCCGAAGGTCCTTTTTATTACTTGACTTTCGTCCCGTACGTCTCTTCGCAGTAGGCGCAGCGGTAGATCTCGTGCTCCTCATCGGAGAGGACGAACACGTGCGGCAGCTCCTGCTCGATGGAGGTGATGCAGCGCGGGTTCTTGCAGTGGATGACGTTGGTGATCTTGCGGGGCAGCTTTAAGGAGCGCTTTTCCACGATCTTGTCATCCCGGATGATGTTGACGGTGATGGCGTGATCCAGATACCCCAGCACGTCCAGGTCGATGCGGTCCAGGCCGCCCTCGATCTTGATGATGTCCTTGCGGCCCATCTTGGAGCTGCGGACGTTCTTGATGATGGCCACTTCGGTGTCCAGCTTGTCCAGGTTCATGTAGCGGTAGATCTTCATGGCCATGCCGGCTTTGATGTGGTCCAGGACGATGCCTTCCTTGAGTCCGGTGATGTATAACATGCTTTCCCTCCTCCTTACAGGCTTTCCGGCAGATCGCCCGGCTCTTCCAGACCCAGCAGGAAGAGAATGAGCGCCATGCGGGCGAACTTCCCGTAGTTGACCTGGCGGAAATAGACGGCGCGGGGATCGTCATCCACCTCGACGGAGATCTCGTTGACGCGGGGCAGCGGATGCATCACGATGCAGTCCGGACCGGCCAGGGACATCTTCTCGCGGGTGAGGATGTAGAGGTCACGCAGGCGCAGGTACTCGTCTTCGGAGAAGAACCGTTCTTTCTGCACGCGGGTCATGTAGAGGATGTCCAGCTTCGGCAGCGCGTTGTCCAGGCTGGTGACCTCCTCGTACGGGATGCCTTTCTTCTCCAGGACGTTCTCACGCAGATAGTCCGGGATGCGCAGCTCCTTGGGGGAGATGAGGATGAACTTCATGTCCGGATAGCGGGAGAGGGCGTTGATCAGGGAGTGGACCGTGCGGCCGAACTTGAGGTCCCCGCAGAAGCCCACCGTGAGGCCGGAAAAATGCCCCTTGATGCTGCGGATGGTGTGCAGGTCCGTGAGGGTCTGGGTCGGATGCTGATGGCCGCCGTCACCGCCGTTGATGACCGGGATGGAGGCGTGGAGCGAAGCGACCATGGCGGCACCTTCCTTGGGGTGGCGCATGGCGGCGATGTCCGCGTAGCAGCTGATCATGCGGATGGTGTCCGAAACGCTCTCGCCTTTGGCGGCGGAGCTGGAATCCGCAGACGCGAAGCCCAGAACCTGCCCGCCCAGGTGGAGCATGGCGGATTCAAAACTGAGCCGTGTACGGGTGCTGGGCTCGTAGAAGAGAGTGGCCAGCACTTTGCCGTCGCACCGGTGGGCGTAGCGCTCCGGGCGGCGCTCGATGTCCGCGGCCAGGTCAAGGATGTGATCGATCTCCTCCGTGGTAAAGTCCAGAGGGCTGATCAGGTGTCGCATAGGCGTCCTCCTTTTTGTTTAGGTCACGCACATTATAACGGCTTGCCGCCGGATTGAAAAGGGGGAAAACTTCACGCCTTTTGGGGAATGCTCCCCGGCTTGTATTGTGGGGGAAAACCCCGTATGATGGGAAAGAAGGATCGCGGAGGTGGGCGATGGCATATCTGGTGCGTCTGATAGCGGCCCTCCTGACGGCAGCGCTTTTGACGGGCGGTGCCGGTTTTGGCGTGTCCTCCGCGGAGGCCGGGTGGCTGGCCAAGAGGGTGGAACAGGCAAACCGGCAGATGGCCCGGACGGAAGGCACCGGCCTGCGGGACCTGGAGTCATACCCGGAACGGACAGACACGGGAGACGTGCGTTACGCCGTCACCATCCGGCCGGCCGATATCCGGATCACGCCGACGCGGGAACGTCAGACGTCTGACGATCCGCATAAGGATCTCCTGCAGGAGTCGGGCGCCGCGCCGGGAGTCCCGTTTGCGGTCCTGCAGACCTCCGATGACGGCGCGTGGCATTATGCGGTGACGGACTATACCGAAGGGTGGGTTTCCGCTGCGGATCTGGCCTTTACGGACCGGGAGACGTTTCGGCAGCTGTGGGAGCGGCAGCGGACGGCCAAAGACAGCCTGGTGCTGGCTTCGTGGGCCGAGGTGAACGGCCAGTTATGGCCTGCCGGCACCATCCTGCCGCTCGCAAAAGATCAGTCAAAAGGCCTGACCGTCCTCCTGCCGGAAGCCGACGCTGCCGGAAATCTTTCCTGGAAAGAAGACGTGTGGGCGTCCGACACGCCTCATCCCGCGCCGTTTACACTGTTTACCGCCGGCGGGCGGCCGGTATCGCTTGGCTTTGTCACGCCGACGGCCGAAAACCTGCAGGCACTCGCCGCGCTGACGGAAGGCCTCGGGTACGGCTGGGGCGATGAAGGCGGGGTGCCGGACTGCTCCTCCTATATCCGGGGGCTGTTCCGCGTGATGGGGTACCGCCTGCCGCGCAACACCGGTGAACAGGCCGCCATCCCCATCGGCCGCCTGACCATTCCGGACGGTGACGATGCGCGGGCGGCGTTTTTTGCCGGCCTTCCCGTGGGAACGCTTCTTGTCTCACCCGGCCACGCGATGCTCAGCTGGGGAACGGACGCGTCCGGTACCGCCCGCATCCTGCACGACATCAACCGGTATTTTACGCCGGCGGGGGAGGAAGTGAGGTGCTTCGGACGGGTGCTCACGAGCGTCCTGGTGCAGAACCCGCCGGGGGTCTGCTACCGGGATTCCATCCACACGGCCATCCGTCTGATGCCGGCCCCTCACATTGACAGAAAACCCCTTATCTCTTACAATAAAACGGACTAAGACCAGCAGGCGGCTTTCGGGGGAAGACCGCCGGAAGGGAAGAGTATGAAACCTTTTGAAGGCAGAAAACGGCGGTACGGAGACCGCAAGGACGGGTTCCTGGTCCGCAACATGGCACCCATGGAAGTGGTGGTGCCATACATCATGCCGGAAAAGTCCGACGCGTGGGTCCTGTTTGAGGATTCGTTCGATGTGACGGCCGTGCAGAAGCTTCTGCGCCAGCAGCGCAAGGCCGGCTGGAAGGGCCTGACCACCTATCACGTGCTGTTTGCGGCGCTGGTGCGCGTCATCTCCAAGGTGCCGCAGATCAACCGTTTCGTGGGCGGCAGCCATGTCTACGCCCGCAACGAGATCAAGTTTGCCATGGTCGTCAAGAAAGGCATGCACTTTGACGGCGACCGCACCATTATCACGCCGCGCTTTGAGGTGGATTCCACGCTGAAGGATGTCTACGACCGCGTGGAAGAGCAGACCAGCACCATCGACAAGACCGTCAAGGTGGAGGACGATGAGAACGGCAGCGGCCTGGACAAACTGGAGATTTTGCTGGCCCACCTGCCGTCGTTCGTGCTGTCCACGGCGTTCTTCTTCATCCGCCGTCTGGAAAAGCACGGGTGGCTGCCCAAGAAGCTGGTAGATCTGTCGCCGTTCCACACCAGCATCTTCGTGACCAACATGGGCTCCATGGGTGTCAGCCCGGTCTACCACCACGTGTACAATCTGGGGACGCTGTCCATCTTCGTGGCGCTGGGCAAACAATACATGAAGAACGAGGTGCAGCTGGACGGCTCCATCACCTCCAAACAGATGATCGACGTCAAGGTGGTAGTGGACGAGCGCATCACGGATGGCTTTGTCTACGCCAGCGCCTTCAAGGAGATGCACGACATCATGATGCATCCGGAAGTGCTGCTGGAAAAGCCGGAGACGGTGCGCGAGGATGTGATCGACCGCAAGCCCCGGAAGAAGTAAGCGATAAAGCAGCAGGAAAGCCGTTTTCAGGAGACCTGGAACCGAATTGAACACGCGCACCCGGTTAAGTGAAAAAGCGAAAGAAGCCATCAGCGCGGTCGTCCCCATCGTGGCGATCGTGCTGCTTCTGTGCTTTTCGGTGGCGCCGGTGCCGCCGGGCACACTGCTGTTGTTCCTGACGGGGTCGGTCATGCTCATCGCGGGCATGATGTTCTTCACGCTGGGCGCGGAGATGGCCATGACCCCCATGGGCCAGCGCATGGGCGCGAGCCTTTCACGCACGCGGCGCGTCATCATCATCCTGGCATTCGCCTTGGTGCTGGGCATCGTCATCACGGTGTCGGAGCCGGACCTGCAGGTGCTGGCCAACCAGATCTCTGTCATCCCCAACCCGGTGCTGATCGGCGCCGTGGCGCTGGGCGTCGGATTGTTCCTGATGCTGGCCGTGCTGCGCATGCTGGTGGGCATCTCGCTGCAGTGGATGCTAATCGGCAGTTACGCGGTGGTGTTCATCCTGGCGTTTCTGGTGCCGAAGGATTTCCTGGCCATCGCCTTTGACTCGGGCGGCGTGACCACGGGCCCCATGACGGTGCCGTTCATCATGGCGCTGGGCGTGGGCGTGTCGGCCATCCGCAGCGACGCCCGCGCGGCCGAGGATTCGTTCGGTCTGGTGGCCCTGGCGTCGGTCGGGCCCATCCTGGCGGTCATGCTGCTGGCCGTCATCTACCGGCCGGAGGGCGCCATCCAGAATGCCTTGGAACTCCTGGAGGCGGAGGATTCCGTGGTGATGTGGCGACTGTTCATGGCATCCCTTCCCACCTACCTGGGGGAGATCGCCGTCTCGCTGCTGCCGGTCATGGTGCTGTTTGCCTTCTTTCAGCTGTTTGTCCTTCACCTGGACCGCCGGACGCTCGGCCGCATCCTGGTGGGGCTTGTCTATACGTATCTGGGGCTGGTGCTGTTCCTGACGGGCGCCAACGTGGGCTTCATGCCCGCGGGCAGCTACCTCGGCAGCGTGCTCGCGCAGTCCGCCGGGCGGTGGGCCGTGGTGCCGGTCGCCATGGTCATGGGGTATTTCATCGTCCGCGCGGAGCCGGCGGTCTACGTGCTCAACCGTCAGGTCGAAGAGATCACGGACGGCACGGTGTCGGCGGCCTCCATGGGCACGGCGCTGTCGCTGGCCGTGGCGGTATCGCTTGGCCTGGCCATGGTGCGCGTGCTGACGGGCATCTCGGTGCTGTGGTTTTTGATCCCCGGGTACGGCATCGCGCTGATCCTGTCGTTTGCCGTGCCCAGGCTTTACACGGCCATCGCCTTTGACTCGGGCGGCGTGGCCTCCGGTCCCATGACGGCGGCGTTTCTGCTGCCGTTCGCGCAGGGCGCCTGCCTGGCGGTGGGCGGCAACCTGGCTACGGATGCTTTCGGCGTGGTGGCCATGGTGGCCATGACGCCGCTGATCACCATCCAGCTGATGGGTGCGTTCTCGCAGCTCCGGCTGGCGCAGGCAAGACGGCGCGAAGAAGCCGCCATGCTGGCTTTCGAGCGTCTGGAAGAAGACGCCATCATTCTGCTGTAAAGGCGGTGTCCGATGAGCAACCTGTACCTGATGGTGACCATTACCGACCGGAAACGCGAAAAGCGCTTCCGCGGACTGTTTGAAGAGCACGGAGCAGACGTAGGGTTCGTGTCGTTCGGGCACGGGACGGCCGTCTCGGAGATCCTGGATTCCTTCGGCCTGGAGGCCTCGGAAAAGTCGGTCATGACCGCCCTGGTCACGGAGGATACCTGGAAGGAGATCCGCCGGGCCCTGCGGCGCCGCATGCAGATCGATGTGCCGGGCACCGGCATCGCCTTTCTGATCCCGCCGAGCGCCGTAGGCGGAAAACAGGCACTGAACGTCCTGCTTTCCGGGCAGGAATTCATCAAGAGTGAGGAAACCACATTGAAAGCCACGGACTACGAACTGCTGATCGCCATCGCCAATCAGGGGTACACGGAGCCCATCATGGACGCGGCCCGCAGCGCCGGCGCCGGCGGCGGGACGGTGATCCACGCCAAGGGGACCGGGGCCCGCAAGGGCGAGACGTTCATGGGCATCTCGCTGGCCGCCGAGAAGGAGATGATCCTGATCGTGGTCAAAACCGGCACGCGCGACGCCATCATGCGTGCCATCATGGAAAAAGCCGGGATCGGCACGAAGGCGCAGGCCATCGTCTTTTCGCTCCCGGTCACGGAAACCGCCGGCATGCGGCTTCTCGAAGAAGCCGATGAGGAATAGAAAGGAGTCTTCATGGAACTGAAAAAACTGCTCTCGGAAAACAGTTATCCCGGACGCGGCATCGTGCTCGGACGCACGCCTGACGGCAAAAAAGCCGCCATCGCCTACTTCATCATGGGCCGCAGCACCAACAGCCGCAACCGCGTGTTCGTGGAGGAAGGGGACGGCATCCGCACGGAGGCCTTTGATCCCTCCAAGCTGACGGATCCGTCGCTGATCATCTACGCGCCGGTGCGCGTGCGCGGGAACGACACCATCGTCACCAACGGCGACCAGACGGACACCATCTATGAAGAGATGGCAAAAGGCGCCACGTTTGAGGAGTCCCTGCGCGGCCGCGAGTTCGAGCCGGACGCTCCCAACTACACGCCCCGCATTTCGGGCCTGGTGCGCACCGGGGACGGCGGGCTGTTCTATGAGATCTCCATCTTAAAGAGCGCGGACGGTGATCCGTCCTCCTGCCGCCGCTACACCTTCACTTACACCAACCCGCAGGCGGGCGTGGGGCACTTCATCCACACCTATCAGTCCGATGGGAACCCGCTGCCGAGCTTCTTTGGCGAGCCGGAGCAGGTGACGGATCTGGCGGACGATATCGACGAGTGGACCGCCATGGTCTGGAAGAATCTGAATAACGACAACAAAGTGTCGCTGTTCGTGCGCATGATCGATATGGAAACCGGAAGCACGGAAACGCGCATCCTCAACAAGAACAAAGGAGAGTAAGACATGAAAGAGCTGGCCTTAAAGTACGGCTGCAACCCCAACCAGAAGCCTTCCCGCCTTTTTATGGCCGACGGCAGTGATCTGCCCGTCACCGTGAGAAACGGCAAGCCCGGCTACATCAACTTCATGGATGCCTTAAACGGCTGGCAGCTGGTCAAAGAGCTCAAGGAGGCTACCGGCTATCCGGCCGCCACGTCCTTCAAGCACGTGTCGCCCGCCGGCGCCGCCATCGGCCTGCCGCTGACGGATGTGCTGGCCAAGATCTACTGGGTGGATGATCTGGGCGATCTGTCGCCCCTGGCCTGCGCCTACGCCCGTGCCCGCGGTGCGGACCGCATGAGCTCGTTCGGCGATTTCATCGCGCTCTCGGATGTCTGTGACGAGGATACCGCCCGCCTGATCCGCCGCGAAGTCTCTGACGGCGTCATCGCCCCTGGCTACACGGATGCCGCCATGGAGCTGCTGCTGCAGAAAAAGAACGGCAACTACAACGTCATCGAGATCGATCCGGACTACGTGCCGGCGGAACTGGAGCACAAGCAGGTGTTCGGCGTCACGTTCGAGCAGGGCCACAACAACCTGAAGATCGACGCGGAACTGCTCAAGAACGTGGTGACGGAGAACAAGGAGCTTCCGGAGGAAGCCAAGAACGACCTGCTGATCTCCCTGATCACCCTGAAGTACACGCAGTCCAACTCGGTCTGCTACGCCAAGGGCGGCCAGGCCATCGGCATCGGCGCCGGGCAGCAGTCCCGCGTGCACTGCACGAGGCTCGCCGGTTCCAAGGCGGACAACTGGTATCTGCGCCAGTGCCCGAAGGTGCTGAATCTGCCGTTCAAGGCGGACATCAAGCGCCCGGACCGCGACAACGCCATCGACGTCTACATCGGCGAGGATTCCGACGACGTGCTGCGCGACGGCGCCTGGCAGAAGGTGTTCACGGAGCGCCCGGCGGAGTTCACCCGCGAGGAGAAGAAGGCCTGGCTGGCCACGCTGACGGATGTGGCGCTGGGTTCCGACGCGTTCTTCCCGTTCTCCGACAACATCGACCGCGCGCGCCGCAGCGGCGTGAAGTACATCGCCGAGCCGGGCGGGTCCGTGCGTGACGATCTGGTCATCGAGGCCTGCAACGAGTACGGCATGTTCATGGCCTTCACGGGCATCCGCCTGTTCCACCATTGATCGATGGAGGCTGACGCATGAAACTCATGTTCGCATCGGATATCCACGGCGTGGCGAAAGCCTGCGAAGAAATGCTGGATATCTTTGAGAAGAGCGGTGCCGAGCGCCTGGTCCTTCTGGGGGATCTGCTCTACCACGGGCCGCGCAACGGCGTGCCCGAAGGGTATGATCCGGCCCGGGTGGCCGAACTCTTGTCCCGGCACGGTGAGCGGATCCTGGCGGTGCGCGGCAACTGCGACGCGGAGATCGACCAGATGCTGCTGCCGTTCCCGATGATGGGGGACTACTGCACCATGTTCGAGCATGGGCGGATGTTCTTCATCACCCACGGTCACGTCTACAACGAACAGCAGATGCCGCCGTGCGTGCCGGGAACGGTCCTGATCCACGGGCATACGCACCTGCTGACGGCGCACAATGCGCCGTTCGGCGTGGTATTAAACCCCGGTTCCGTGGCGCTGCCGAAGGGCGGCAATCCGCGCAGCTACATGCTGTATGAAGACGGGCTGTTCCGCATCCTGCCCATGGAAGGGGCGGGAGAACTGGGCCGGATGGCCATTTAAAGGGAGGTAACCACTATGAAGATCTATTCCGTGTACGACAAGGAGTTTGCCCCGTACGGGCGTGTGATCGAAGGGTATGATACGAAGGAACTCCTGGAGAAACTGGTGGAGCTGACGCCGCAGCCGGAAGACGGCACCATCTACGTGGCGTCCGATGAGCGTCTTGAAGTGCTGCCGGTCTTTGCGGATTTCCGGGATAACCTCTACGGCGGCATGCCGGTGCAGATCGGCTACTGCAACGGCACCAACACCAGGCTCAACTGCCTGGAGTTCCACCGGGATTCCGAGATCAACATCCCGGCGGTCAACGATGCCGTCTTCCTGCTGGCCAGAGAAGATGAGATCGTGGACGGCGTGCTGGATACGTCGGTCGTGAAAGCATTCTGCTGCCCGGCGGGTACCTGCATCGAGGTGTATGCCACCACGCTCCACTACGCTCCCTGCAGCGCCAAGGCCGGTCAGGGCTTCCGCGTGATCGTCGTGCTGCCGCGCGGCACCAACACCGACAAGCCCGCCATCACCGTGAAGAACGTGCAGGATGGCTGGATGACCGCCCGCAACAAGTGGCTCCTGGCCCATGCGGATGCGAAGGAAGCCAAAAACGGCGCCTATGTCGGCCTGAAGGGCGAGAACATCGACATCATCGGCCTGATCTGAAAAAACAGTATAGCAAACCCCTGCGGAACAGCTGCTCCGCAGGGGTTTTTACGTGCCGGAAAAGACCGGTCAGTGCCGCCGCCACGTGCGCGGGTAGAAGAGCAGCAGCAGCGGGAAGATCTCCAGACGCCCGGCCAGCATGTCAAAGATCAGCACCAGTTTGGTGAACGGGTTGAAGAAGTGGAAATTGGCCGCCGGCCCCACCAGGTCCAGGCCCGGTCCGATGTTGTTGAAGCACGCGATGACGGCCGTCAGGTTGGTGGTCTCCGAATACCCTTCCAGGCTCACCAGCAGCACCGACGCGATCAGGATGGCCATGTACGAAGCGGCAAACGACGTGACGGCCCGCATGGTCTGGCGGTCCATGGCGTGCCCGTCCAGCGTGACGCGGCGGACGCCGGTGGGGTGCAGGAAGAAGAACAGCTGGCGGCGGATGGACTTGAAGAACAGCAGGGCGCGGCTGACTTTGAAGCCGCCGCCCGTGCTGCCGGCGCAGGCGCCGACCAGCATCAGCGTGACCAGAATGGTGCGCGAGAAGGCCGGCCACTGGTTGAAGTCCACCGTGGAGTACCCGGTGGTGGTGATGATGGAAGCCACCTGGAACGACGCTTCCAGAAGCGGGTGCTTTCCGCCGGTTCCCGAGAGCACCAGCTGCAGGAAGATGAACAGGATGGCCGCGCCCACGATGATGGCGTACCCATGCAGCTCTTCGGATGAAAGCGCCTGCTTCACACGCTTGTGCAGCAGCAGGAAGTAGATGGAGAAGTTGACGCCGAAGAGCAGCATGAAGATGGTGATGACCCACTGCGCGTAGCTGCCGTACGAGGCCACCGAATCGTTGCGCACGCCGAACCCGCCGGTGCCGGCGGTGCCGAAGGACAGGCACAGTGCGTCAAAGAGCGGCAGATGGCCCAACAGCAGGAGGATGATCTCCACGATGGTGAGCCCCAGATACATCAGATAGAGGATCTTGGCGGTCTCGCTGACGCGGGGGAGCAGTTTTTCCACCGAAGGGCCCGGGCTTTCCGCCTTCATGAGGTTCATGTGGGTGCCGCCCGCCATCGGCAGGATGGTCAGCAGAAAGACCAGCACGCCCATGCCGCCGATCCAGTGCGTGAACGACCGCCAGAACAGCAGGCATTTGGGCATGGCCTCCACGTTTTCAAGGATGGAGGCGCCGGTGGTGGTGAAGCCCGAAACGGTCTCAAACAGCGCGTCGATAAACGAGGGGATGGCGCCCGCAAACACGAACGGCAGGCATCCGAGGACCGAGAGGACCAGCCAGGAGAGGCCCACGATCACGAAGCCTTCGCGGGCGTACATCACCTGCTCTTTCGGCTTCTTGAAGAGAACGGGAGCCCCCAGCACCAGGCACAGCGCCGCCGTGCCGGCCAGCGACCAGACGGCGGGTTCCCGGAAGATGAGCCCCGCTATGACGGAGGGGATCATCAGCACGCCCTGCAGGCCGGTGACCCACCCCAGAATGTAAGCGATCATGGAATAATTCATACCGTACGCTTTCCTTCAGCTGCGTTTTCCGCTTATTTGACCGGTGCGAGGATGTCCGTGACATCCTGCAGGCCTTTGGCCAGCGTGACCACCACGATGGAATCCCCCACCTGGATGCGGTCGCTGCCGCGGGGGATGATCACCTGGTCGTCGCGCATGATGCAGCAGATCAGCAGGTTGTCCCGGGTGGACAGCTCCGCCAGCGGGATGTCCGTGGCGGCCGACGGGGCGTTCACGGAGAACTCGATGGCTTCCACACGGTTGTCCAGCAGCCGGTAGAGCGTCTCGATGTTGTGCCCGGAGCTCTGCTGGGCACGCACGTACTGGAGGATGTAATCCGCCGTCATGAACTTGGGCTGCAGCGTGCTGTCCAGATCCATGCCGTAGACCACGTCGTCGTAGGTGATGTGGTTGATCTTGGTCACGTTCTTGGCCTTGGAGACCATGCGCGAGTAGAGGGAGAGGAAGATGTTCTCCTCGTCGAGGCTCATGAGCGTGACGAATGCGCCGGCGCGCAGCAGCCCTTCGGAGTGCAGAAGCTTCCGGTCGGTGGCATCGCCGTTGACGATGACCGCGCCCGGCAGCAGCTCCGCCAGCTCGTCGCACCGCTCCTGCCGCTCCTCGATCACGGTGACCGGGATCTTCGAAGCCAGGAGGTTCTGGGTGAGATAGTACCCCAGACGGCCGCCGCCCGCGATCAGCACGTTGGAGACGGGCTTCGTGGGCAGGCCCAGATTGGCAAAGAACTGGATCATGTTCTGTTCGGACGCCACCACGGAGATGACATCCCCCTTGTGCAGCACAAAGGAGCCGCCCGGGATGGTCACGGTGTCTCCGCGCTCAACGGCGCACAGCAGCACGTCGCAGTGGCAGGCGGAAGAGAGGTGGCGCATCTCCAGGCCGTCCAGCGGCATGCCTTCGCGAATGGTGATCTTGAAAAGCTGGATCTTCCCGTGGGCGAAGGTGTCGATCTTCTCGGCGGCGGGGAAGCGCAGCACGCGGGCGGCTTCCTGAGCGGCCGCGTACTCCGGGTTGATGACCATGGAAATGCCCAGCTGGGCCTTGATGAAATCGATCTCCCGCGAGTACATGGGATTGCGCACGCGGGCGATGGTCTGGCAGTGGCCGACTTTGCCGGCCATCAGGCAGACGAGGAGGTTGGTCTCGTCCGACCCGGTCATGGCGATGAGGATGTCCGCGTTCTGCGCGTCCGCCTCTGTCAGGGTATCGATGTCCGCGCCGTTGCCGACGATGCCCATCACGTCGATGTCTTCCGTGATGCGGCGCAGCTTGGACGCGTTGGTGTCCACCAGGGTGATATCGTGCTGCTCGGCGCTCAGCAGATCCGCCAGCGCCCGGCCGACTTTGCCGCAGCCGACAATGATGATCTTCATAACTGCCCTCCGATCATATGTTTACGGGGAAATATATTTCCGGCTTTACAGCCAGATGGGGGGATCGTAGTCGTCCCCCAGCATGGCGCGCTTCTGATACTGGAAGCGGCGGAATTCTTCTTCGCTGGTCTCGGTCCAGGTGTGTTCGGTGCGGTCATAGACCTCCACCATGCCGGGCTTGTCGGGCAGGCGCCGGACCGAGTTGGTCAGATACTCCTCGCCGGTCAGCGGGTTGAGGCTGCCTTCCGGGAGGCTTAAGCCAGCCTCGGAGGCGGCGGGGACATCCGCCGGAGCGGCGGGCGCCGCCGGCTCGACGGCGCGCGGCGGGCGCTTCTTGCGGTCTGCGTTTCCGGCCATCGAGAGCATCTGCGAGACCTGGCGGGAGAGCTGCTCGCGGTCCGGCTCGCTCATTTCAATGTAGTACGGATCCGGATCACGCTCCGGGATGGGCGTGGCCGGCGGGTCGTTGAGCGTCAGGTCGGCGTTGTCGCCGAAGAGCGGCGGGAAGTCCGTTTCGGCATTGTCGGGGGCAGGGGCCTGGGCCTCCTCGGTGCGCACGGTGGGCTCCGCCGGGGCTTCCGTCCCCGTGAGCAGATCGATGCGCAGCCGGCACCCCAGTGCCTGGGCAATGCGCTGCATCTCTTTCTCGGAAAAGTTGTCCACCGACAGCAGGTGGGCGAGGTCCTTGCCGGAGATGGTCTCACGGCCCAGCGCCGAGACGCGCTCCGCCAGATCCTGGACGCTCATCTTTTTTCTTTTTAAGAGGATCATGATCTGTTCGCCGAAAGTCAGTTCCATAGAAGCTCCTTCTGCAATGCGCTTTTGGTTTCCTGCCCGCACATCGACATCCTATTATAAATCATTATGCAGAAAAAGGAAAGCAAAAAGATATTGCCCGATACCCCAGGGGATGGTAAGATGAGTCGGTCCGCATGAAAGGAAATGCGGCAGTCAGAAAGGAGAAGATCAGTGAAAAGTATCCGGAAGATAACGGCCCTGCTGCTGGCGGGCCTTCTGCTGCTGGCGGCCGGCTGCGCGCCGGGCGTCACCCCCGCACAGACACCGGCCACGCAGGCCTTTACGGAGGTCTCCGATACGGAAGCCGTTACGGCTTCCCGGACCGAAGAGGCCTCACAGACCGAAAGCCTCCCGGCTTTGGAAAGTGAAGAACAGGCTCCCTCAACGGAAGAGGAAACAGAAGCCTCAACCGCTCCTGTGACCACCCCCGAAGAGACCACCACGGAGGAAGAGACGGAAGCCGGTCTTACCGTTAAGGAAGACGGTGAGTATCTGAGCCTGGAGGAGGTGGCGCTCTACATCCACCTGTACGGGCACCTGCCGTCCAACTACCTGACCAAGAACGAAGCGGAAAACCTGGGGTGGAGCGCCAGCAAGGGCAACCTCTGGGATGTGGCGCCGGGCGCGGCCATCGGCGGCAACAAGTTCGGCAACTACGAGAAGCGCCTGCCGGAGAAGAACGGCCGCCGCTGGTATGAGTGCGACGTCAACTACGAAGGGGGCTTTCGCGGGGCGGAGCGCATCCTGTTCTCGAACGACGGGCTCATCTACTACACCGCTGACCATTACAATACATTTACGCTTTTATACGGGGAGGAATGACGGTGAACCGCATATTGGTAGACGGATCCGGGATCCGCAACATGTATCAGTTTCACAAGGCACTGCAGGAGGCGTTCGGGTTCCCGGACTGGTACGGGTGCAATCTGGATGCACTCTTTGACTGCCTGACGGATATTTCCGAAGACACCTGGCTCTACATCCTTCATGCGCCGGCGCTGTACGAAGAACTCGGTGACGGCTTTGAGCGCTTCGTGCACGTCTTTCTGGACGCCGAGGCGGACCGTCCCAATCTGAACCTGGTGATGAAGGCGTAACGCCGGAAAACACTATATGCCCGGCAGCCTTCCGCTGCCGAAAGGAGACAGCATGCTGATCTGTGACAATGTGACCAAGCGGTACGGCGGCAAGCCGGCCGTCAACCACCTGTCGCTGACTATCGAACCCGGCCACACGGTGGCTCTGCTGGGGCCGAACGGCAGCGGCAAGTCCACCCTGATGAAGATGATCACCGGGCTCACCCGGCCGGACGAGGGGACCATCACCTTTGAGGGCATCCCGGTCGGCAAGGAGACCAAGCGCCGCATCGCCTACATGCCCACCGAGGCCTTTTTCTACGGCTACATGACGGCGGAAGACGCCGGCCGGTACTACGAAGACTTCTTTGATGATTTCTCCGTGAACGCCTACAAGACCATGATGGGCGAGATGAACCTGGACATGAACCAGCGCCTTTCGAAGATGTCCTCCGGTATGGTGGCCAAGCAGAAGATCGCGCTGACGCTGGCGCGCGACGCGGATTTCGTGATGCTGGATGAGCCGCTCAACGGCATCGACATCATCGCCCGGGACCAGATCATCGACCACATCCGCCGGCACATGGCGGACACCAAGAGTTTCCTGCTGTCCAGCCACCTGGTGGATGAGCTGGAGCGCGTCATCGACTACGCCGTCTTCATGAAGGAAGGCGACGTCCTCCTGCAGGGGAACGCCATGCAGCTCCGCCAGGAGCGCGGCATGAACCTGACGGACATGTACCGCTACATTTACGGCTGAGGAGGGGAAGATGGGCAAACTGTTAAAATACGAGATCCGCAAGAACCGCGCTTCGGCGCTGGTGATCCTGGTGGGGCTGGCGCTCCTGGAAGTCTTCTTCCTGGTGTCGCTTTTCACCGCCAAAGAAAGCAATTCCGCTATTCTGGGCGTCTTCATGAGCGCCCTGCTGCTGGTTTTTTACTCGATGGTATGCTTCTTTATGGTGTTCATCCTGTCGGTGCGCAACTACTCCGGTGAGATCAACACCAAGACCGGCTTCATGCTGTTCATGACACCCCGCACGCCGCTTGCCATCATCGGCGCCAAACTGCTGTACACGCTGATCTTCGGCGGCGTTCTGGCGCTGCTTTTGATCGGCTGCGCGGTGGGAGACTGGACCGCCATGGCGGCCAAGTTCGGCTCCATCGAAAGCACGCTGGACATGGTGAAGGATGTGTTCGAGATGTTCCGCATCGATCCGGCCCGGTATCTCATTCAGATCGTGGGGTACGTGCTGAACTTCCTGATCTCGTTCTTCTCGGTGGTCATGCTGGCGTACTTTGCGGTCACGCTCTCAGCCACGTTTCTGCAGAGCGCCAAGTACCGCGGTATCATCAGCTTCCTGATCTTTCTGGGGCTGCTCATCGTGATCCGCCTGATCGAAGGGGTGATTCCGGGCATCACGCCCCGCGTGAACGAGGTTGGTGAACTGCTGGTGGCGCTGCTGCCGTCCGCGGCCTTCAACCTCGCGGTGATGGCCGCCTGCGTCTTCGGGACCGTGTGGCTTCTTGAATACAAAGTGTCTCTGTGAGGAAGGGCGTATCGGGCGGAAAATCCCCTTGCATGGAACGGGGTGAGTGGCGTATACTGTATACATGTATACAAGCAAAGCCGATTGCCATCGCAAAGATTGAACGGACACGGGTCCCGAAAGGACCTGTGTTCGTTTTCTTTTTTTAGGCGGCTTAACAAACAGGAGGGAACTATGGCCAAGACCAACATCGTTGACTGGACTACGATCACCAACTTCGTGATCGACGCGTTCGTCGGGTACGGCATTCCGCGTGAGGATGCCGAGATCTGCGCGGATGTCCTGCTGGAGAGCGACAAGAGAGGCATCGAGTCGCACGGTGTCAACCGCTTCAAACCCATCTATCTGGACCGCATCAAAGCCGGCATCCAGAACCCGGTGACCAACTTTGAGATCATCAAAGAGACGCCCACCACGGCGGTCGTGGACGGCCATGACGGCATGGGCCAGGTCATCGGCTACAAGTCCATGCGGATGGCCATCGAAAAGGCCAAACAGTACGGCATGGGCATGGTCGTGGTGCGCAATTCCTGCCACTACGGCATCGCCGGCTACTATCCGTGGATGAGCTGCAAGGAAGGCTGCATCGGCATCACGGGCACCAACGCCCGCCCGTCCGTGGCTCCCACCTTCGGCGTGGAAGGCATGTTCGGTACCAACCCGCTGACCATCGGCATCCCCACCGATGAAGACTTTGACTTCCTGATCGACTGCGCCACCTCCATCACGCAGAACGGCAAGATCGAATACTACGAGCGCATCCACGAAGACGTCCATCCGGGCACCATCATCGGCCTGGACGGCGAGCCCGTGGAAGGCGATGCCGGCGTGGCTTTAAAGGCCATCCGCGGCGGCACGGCGGCCCTCACCACCCTCGGCGGTATCGGTGAGGCCCTCGGCGGCTACAAGGGCTATGGCTATGCCATGGTGGTCGAACTGCTGTCGGCGGTCCTGCAGGACGGCCTGTACGGCAAGGATCTGGACGGCAAGGATCCGGAAGGCAACAAGCGTCCGTATCATCTTGGTCACTTCTTCATCGCCATCGACACCAATCACTTCATGGGCGAGGACGTCTGCCGCAAGAAGGCGGGCGACATCCTGCGCGCGGTCCGGGCCAGCAGGAAGATGCCCGGCCAGGAGCGCATCTACACCGCCGGCGAGAAGGAGCACATGGTGCGCCTGGCCAGAAAAGACGGTGTGCCGATCAACGAGTCCGTGCAGGCGGAGCTCATCGCCGTCCGCGACGAGCTGGGCCTGACGCAGTATCACTTCCCGTTTGAAGACTGAGCCGCACAAAAAAGGAGAAGAACATGGATTACCGCAAAGAGTCACTGAAGAAGCACTATGAGTGGGGCGGCAAGATCGAAGTCGTCACCCGCTGCGAGATCAACACCAAGGACGACCTGTCCCTGGCCTACACCCCCGGCGTGGCGGAGCCCTGCATGGAGATCCACGCGGACTACAACAAATCCTTTGACCTGACCCGCCGCCACAACCTGGTGGCCGTCATCACCGACGGTACCGCGGTGCTGGGCCTCGGCGACATCGGTCCCGAAGCCGGCATGCCCGTCATGGAAGGCAAGTGTGCGCTGTTCAAGACCTTCGCCGACGTGGATGCCTTCCCCATCTGCATCCGCAGCAAGGATGTGGACGAGATCGTCCGCACCATCTACCTGATCTCCGGTTCCTTCGGCGGCATCAACCTCGAGGACATCGGCGCTCCCCGCTGCTTTGAGATCGAAGACCGCTTAAAGCAGATCTGCGACATCCCGATCTTCCATGATGACCAGCACGGCACCGCCATCGTGGTGGCCGCCGCTCTGATCAACTCCCTGAAGATCGTCGGCAAGAAGATCGGCGACATCCGCATCTCCATGAGCGGCGCCGGCGCGGCGGGCATCTCCATCGCCAAGCACCTGATCAACCTGGGCGCGGACCCGGCCAAGATCGTCATGTGCAACTCCAAGGGCACCCTGGTCAAGGGCGATCCCAAGCTGAACTCCGCGCAGGCCGCCATGGCCGAGATCACCAACGCCGACATGGTCACGGGCGGTCTGGCTGAGGCCGTGAAGGGCACCGATGTGTTCATCGGCGTGTCCGCTCCGGGCGTGCTGACCGGCGACATGGTGAAGACCATGGCCAAGGATGCCATCGTCTTCCCGATGGCCAACCCGACGCCGGAGATCATGCCGGACGAAGCCAAGGCTGCCGGCGCCCGCATCGTCGGTACCGGCCGTTCGGACTTCCCGAACCAGATCAACAACGTCCTGGCCTTCCCGGGCATCTTCCGCGGTGCGCTGGACTGCCGCGCTACCTGCATCAACGAAGAGATGAAGGTGGCCACCTCCATCGCGCTGGCCTCCCTGATCTCCGATGAGGACCTCAACGAAGAGAACGTCATCCCGGTGGCGCTCGACAAGCGCGTGGCCGAAGTGGTGGCCAAGGCGGTCGTGAAGGCAGCCAAGGAGACGGGCGTGGCCCGCATCTGATCAAAAACTGCTAGGTAAGACCGTTTTCCGTTGCCTGTTCCGCAAAAGATGGTACAATGGTAATGGAAGACGGAAAGGCAGCAGGCACCGGTCATTCCGGTGCCTGCTTTCTTGAACATTGATCCCGGAGGTGTTCCATGGCTGTCCACATCGAGGAATCCGGACTGGAAACCATTCTGACCCTGCAGACCGACCATACCTGCTACCAGATGAAGGTGGATGAAAACGGCTATCTGCTGCATCTGTACTACGGGCCGCCCGTGGGCGGGCAGGATATGTCCTACCGCCTGCGCCGGTACAACCGGTCGTTTTCGCCCAACCCGCCGGGGGTGGGCGCGGCGCAGGATCTGTCGCTGGACTGGCTGCCGCAGGAGTATCCGGGCAGCGGCACCGGCGATTTCCGCCAGACCGCCCTGCAGGCGGAGGTGCCCGGCTACACGGGGTGTGACCTGCGCTTTGCGCGCATGAAGCAGGAGCGCGGCATGTTCTCCCTGTCCGGGCTGCCCGCTGTCTATGCCCATGAGGATGAGGCGGAAACGCTGCGCATCTGGCTGGAGGATGAGGCGGGGGGCCTTTCGGTCTGCCTGCTCTACGGGGTGCTGCCGGAGTACGACATCATCACCCGCGCGGTGGAAGTGACCAACATCGGCGAGAAGACGGCGGTGCTTTGCAAGGTGATGAGCCTGTCGCTGGATCTGCCGCCGGCCCCGACGGACATGGTGATGTTCCGCGGCACACACGCCGATGAGCGCCTGCCGGAGCGGGTGTCCCTTCCGTACGGGCTGACGCAGACGGAGAGCCGCCGCGGCTTCTCCTCCCATCAGGCCAATCCGGCCGTGATCCTGTGCGGGCCGGACACCACCGAAACCGCCGGCTGGTGCCTGGGCGCCGCCTTTGTGTACAGCGGCAGCTTCCTGGCCTCGGCGGAGCGCTCGCAGTTTACCGATGTCCGCCTGGTCATGGGCATCCATCCGGAGGATTTCTCCTGGGTGCTGGAACCGGGCGGGACGTTTACGGCGCCGGAAGTGATGCTCTCGTTTTCCGCTCAGGGCTTCGCGCCGCTGAGCGACCGCTTCCAGCGCGCCATCCGCCGGCACGTGTGCCGCGGCAAGTGGCGTGACGTCACCCGCCCGGTGCTTCTCAACAACTGGGAGGGCACCTATTTTCAGTTTACCGGCCGCAAGCTTATGGAGATCGCCGCGCAGGCGGCCTCGCTGGGCGCGGAGCTGTTCGTGCTGGATGACGGGTGGTTCGGCAAACGGGAGGACGATACGTCCAGCCTGGGCGACTGGTTCCCGAACGAGCGGAAGCTGGGCATGAGCCTGGCGGAGCTGGCTTCGCGCGTGAACGCGCTGGGGCTGAAATTCGGCCTGTGGTTCGAGCCGGAGATGGTCTCGCCGGACAGCGATCTGTACCGCGCGCATCCGGACTGGGCACTGACCGTGCCGGACAGGGACCCGGCCACCGGGCGCAACCAGCTGGTGCTGGATCTGTCCCGCCGGGAAGTGAGGGATCACCTTTACGCCCGCATCACGGAGGTGCTGGACCATGCGTCTATCGCCTACGTCAAGTGGGATGCCAACCGCCATCTGACGGATGTCTTCTCGCAGGCTCCCGGTGTGCGCAGCCAGGGGGAAGTCCGCCACCGGTGCATCCTGGGGCTGTACGAACTGCTGGAGCGCCTGATCCGGCGCTATCCGGATATCCTCTGGGAAGGCTGCTCGGGCGGCGGCGGCCGGTTTGACGCCGGCATGCTCTATTATCATCCGCAGATCTGGACCTCCGACAATACGGATGCGGTGGCCCGCCTGGGCATTCAGTACGGCACGTCGTTCTTTTATCCGGCCAGCGCCATGGGCGCCCACGTGTCGGCGGTGCCCAACCACCAGACCGGGCGCGTCACGCCGTTCGAGACGCGTGCGGCCGTGGCCATGTCCGGAGCGTTCGGGTATGAGCTGGATCCGGCCAAACTCTCTCCGGAAGAGCGGGAGATGGTGCGCCGGCAGATCCGGGACTACCGCACCTATTCCTATCTGTTCCAGAAAGGGTATTACCGCCGTCTGACGGGCATTGGCGATCCGTACCGGTATACGGCATGGATGCACGTCTCCAAAGACGGTTCCGAAGCCATCGTGACGGCGGTCTGTCCGCTGTCACGCGCACAGAGCCCGTTTGAATGCCTCTGCCTGTCGGGGCTGGATGCAGACGCTTCGTATACGGTGAAACTCCTGCTCAGTTCGGACCCGGAGGCCAAGGCCTTCTATGACCGGCTGGGGCCCCTGACCGGCGCCGCGCTGATGCGGGCCGGGCTGCCGCTCCCGGTCATCCATCACGATGCCGGCAGCGTCCAGGTACTCCTGCAGAGCACGAAAGCGGATTTTTGAAGAAAAATGTTTCGTTGATAAAAAAAGTGGTTTACTTTCATGCAGTGAAGTGTTAATATCAAATTGATTTCCGAAAGATTTATAAGGAGATGACATGAACAGTAAACTGAACACCGAGGAAGTCCGTTCCTTTATGGATGCCGTATTGACCCTGCGCACAAGAGAAGAGTGCTTTGATTTTTTCGAAGACGTGTGTACCATCAACGAGCTGCTGGCCATCGCCCAGCGGCTGGAAGTGGCCAAGCGCCTGCGCGAAGGGGATACCTATCTGGAGATCTGTGACAAGACCGGCGCTTCCACGGCGACCATCAGCCGCGTCAACCGCAGCCTGAACTTCGGAAACAACGGGTACGACATCGCCCTGGACCGTCTGGCCGGCAAGGATGTCCCCACCCGCGGCGGCGAAACAGGCGAAAACTGAACTGGTCATTCGGTAACCCAAAAAGAGACAGCCGGCATCAGTCGGCTGTCTCTTTTTCGTCGGACCGGGAGAGGTCCACGTGGTCGATCAGGTAGGTCATCATCATCTTCTTGATGTAGACGTCAAACCCCAGCATGCAGAAGAGGGCGAAGAGCTGCAGGTTTTCGCGCTCGTCTTCCGGCGCGTTCTGGAAGGTGTTCTTGCTGCGCCCGAGCTGCCGCAGGACATCTTTCATGAGCTGCTGGAATTCCACGTGCTCCAGGGAGAAGACTTCCTTGTAGATATCCTCCAGGCCCAGATTGTCCGGCGAGGAGTGGAAGTACCGGTCCGTGACAGGGTTCATCACCTTCTTGATGTCGCTGATGCTCATGAAGTCCTTCATGTAATAGATGAAGATCAGCGCGAACAGGTGGTCCCGCGAGTACTTTTTCTTCTCGGGCGGCGGCAGGAGCCCGCTTTTGGTGTAGTTGTTGATCATGGTCTTGGTGAGGATCTTTTCATCGGGATCCCGCTTCATGTTGGCCAGTTCCCGGTCCATGAAGGTGGTCACCTGGTCCATGTAGAGTTCGATGCCCGGGATCTCTTCCGGACGGATGTAATCGATGGTGTCAAACTGGCTGAAGAACTGATGGATCACGTCACGGTTGGTCATGGCTTCACCTCACGGTCTTGATACTGCCGATTATAGTTTTTTGCGGACATCTTCGCAAGCGGTTTTCGTGTTGCGCGGTTTTAATTACCGTATCCTGCGGAAATGGAAATGCACAATCCGCCCGATTTAGGTGATGACAAACCGGGAAAGGTTATGTATAATCAAACTTGTATTGGTCAGGTCACGGAGAGACCGGCCGGAGAGGAGCACAAACCATGGGCATCATTCAGAGATTCAAGGACATTATGGAAGCCAACATCAACGCGCTGCTTGACCGCGCTGAGGATCCTTCCAAGATGATCGATCAGTACATGCGCAATCTGCAGAAAGACCTGGAAGAAGTCAAAGCCGAGACCGCTTCCGTCATGGCGGAAGAGAAGCGCGCCCGCCGCGCGCTGGACCAGTGCAACGAAGAGATCGGCCGCCTGCAGATGTACGCCGAGAAGGCCGTGGCCGCCGGCAACGATCAGGATGCCAAGCAGTTCCTGGTGCAGAAGAAAGCCCTCGGCGAGAAGCAGAAAGCCCTGCAGACCGCCTATGACATGGCTTCCGAGAACAGCCGCAAGATGAAGGCCATGCACGACAAGCTGGTCATGGATATGGGCACGCTGGAAGCCCGCAAGGAGGCCGTCAAGGCCAAGGTGGCCGTGGCCAAGACCCAGCAGAAGATCAACCAGATCGGCGAGAGCATCAACGGTGCCGCGCACGACATGAACGCCTTCGCCCGCATGGAAGCCCAGGCGGACAAGATGCTCGACGAAGCCCAGGCCAGAGCGGAACTCAACGAGTATGCGCAGAGCACGCGCCTGGACGATCTGAAACTGAAATATGACCTCAGCTCCATGTCGGATGTGGACGACGAACTCGCCGAACTCAAGGCGCAGATGGGCGTCGGCCAGACCGCCACGGAAGGGGACGAAGAATAACCCGTACCGTCCGGCACGGAGGAGAAAGACTGACTGATGAAGGATCTGTTGTCAACGCTGAATCCGCAGCAGCAGGAGGCCGTCTGTCACACAGACGGCCCCCTTTTCATTCTGGCGGGCGCCGGTTCCGGCAAGACCCGCGTGCTTACGCACCGCATCGCCTGGCTGATCGACCAGGCGGGCGTCAACCCTTGGAACATCCTGGCCATCACCTTCACCAACAAGGCGGCCGAGGAGATGAGAAACCGAGTGGACTCCCTTGTGGGGTACGGCGCGGAGCACATCTGGGTGTCCACGTTCCACTCCACCTGCGCGCGCATCCTGCGCCGGCACATCGACCAGCTGGGGTATGACGCCGGCTTTTCCATCTACGATACGGACGATTCCCGTCAGGTCATGCACCAGGTGATCAAGAATCTGGATCTGGACCCGAAGGTCTACAAGGAGCGGCAGCTGCTGACGGAAGTGTCCGCCGCCAAGAACAAAGGCTGGACGCCGTCCGATCTGGAGCGGGAGTCCGGCACGTCGCTGTATGAGCGCAACTGCGCGCTGGCCTACGCCGAGTACCAGTCGCTCTTAAAGAAGAACAACGCGGCGGATTTCGACGACCTGCTGTGCCTGACCGTACAGCTCTTCGAACTGTTTCCGGAGGTCCTGGCCCAGTGGCAGGAGCGCTTTCGCTACATCCTGGTGGATGAGTACCAGGATACCAACGGCGTGCAGTTCAAACTGCTGAAACTCCTGGCCGGCAAGTATCAGAACCTCTGCGTGGTGGGCGATGACGACCAGTCCATCTACCGCTTCCGCGGCGCGGATATCACCAACATCCTCTCGTTTGAGGAGACCTTCCCGGACACCAAAGTGATCCGCCTCGAGCAGAATTACCGCTCCATGAACCACATCCTGCGGGCGGCCAACGCCGTGATCGCCAACAATGCCCGCCGCAAGGGGAAGTCTTTATGGTCCGAGCGCCCGGACGGGCAGAAGGTGCGCTTCAAGCAGTTTGACACCGGCACGGACGAGGCGGAGGCGGTGGTCGATGAGATCGCCCGGGAAGTGCGCGAAGGCAGGGCGCAGTACCGCGATTACGCCATCCTCTACCGCACCAACGCGCAGTCGCGCGGCTTTGAGGAAGCCTGCGTGCACGGCAACGTCCCCTACCGCATGATCGGCGGCGTCAACTTCTATCAGCGCGCCGAGATCAAGGACATCCTGGCCTACTTAAAGACCATCGACAACGCACGGGACGATCTGGCGGTGCGCCGCATCGTCAACGTCCCCAAGCGCGGCATCGGCCAGACCAGCCTGGACAAGGCGCAGATGTTTGCCGACGAACACGGCATGAGCCTGTATCAGGCGCTGGCGCAGGCGGACGGCATTCCGGAACTCAAGCGGGCGGCCGCCAAAATGCACGGCTTTGTGCGCGTGATCGAAGAACTGCGCAGCCTCTCGGAAGGCCTGGGCCCGTCGGAACTCATCACCGAACTGCTGGAGAAGGTGGATTACTTCTCGCACTTTGACGACGAGGAGCGCGAGCGCATCCAGGCGCGCCAGGAGAACATAGAGGAGATGATCAACAAGGCCGCCGAGTTTGAAGCCGCCCACGAGATGGACGAGGAAGGCCCGCTGCTGTCACTGTTCCTGCGCGAAGTGGCGCTGGTGGCGGACATCGACAGCCTGGATGAGAACGAAGACCGGATCCTGCTGATGACGCTGCACGGCGCCAAAGGCCTGGAGTTCCCTTACGTCTACATGACGGGCATGGAAGACGGCCTCTTCCCGGGGTATCTCTCCATCAATTCCGGGGATCCCATGGACATGGAAGAAGAGCGGAGGCTGTGCTACGTGGGCATCACCCGCGCCATGGACCGGCTGACCATGACCTGCGCCCGGCAGCGCATGGTGCGCGGGCAGACCAGCTTCAATCCCATCTCGCGGTTTGTGAGCGAGATCCCGGACGAAGAGCTGGATTCCAACGTCTCAAGACGACGCCGGGTGCCTTACGGCACCGGCATGGAGCCTTCCTTCGGGAGGGCGTTCGGCGCCCCCACGCCGCACAGGAGCCTGGATGATCCGGATCTGTTCGAGACGGAACCCGCGCGCGGGGCAGGCTTCTCATCCGATGGCTTCGGCCGGCTGGGATCCGCCGCCTTGCCGCCCGCCAGGAAGCCTGCTCCCAAGCCGTCCCTTTCGGATTTCAAAGTGGAGCGCCTGACGTTTCTTCCGTACGAAGTGGGAGACCGTGTGGAGCACGTGAAATTCGGGGAGGGTGTGGTAACGGCCATCGAGAACGGCAAGAAAGATTACGAGGTGACCGTCATCTTTGACAAGGCCGGCCAGAAGAGAATGTTCGCGAGTTTCGCGAAACTTAAGAAAAAAGAATAGTCAGACGCCTCTTGTTGTGGTACACTGACGGTATCCTGTAAGTCGTAACGGATCATCTCAGCATCATCTTATGTGATAAGGAGAATCAACTGATGAAGAAGAACAGCAAGATCATCCTTCGCATCCTGGGCGTGATCGCCGCTCTGGCCGCCATTGCGGCAGCCGCCTATGCCATCTACCGTTATCTTCACAAAGACGACTACCTTGACGATTTCGATGACGAGTTCGACGATGCGTTCGACGACGACACCGAAGAGGAAGTCGAGGAAGTGCGCGAAGCCTTCGCCGAAGAGCCGGAAGATGTCATCGTGGAGCCGGTGGAAGTGGCCGTCGAGGAAGTGACGGACGCCGCAGAGCCGGTGGAAGCCGCTGTGGAAGAGGCCGAAGTCGAAGAGCCGGACATTCAGAAGGCCGAGCTGTAAGGAAACATATATAACGCCACATGGATAGCAGTGCGGAAGGGGGAGATGGTCTGTCTCTCCCTTTCCGCTGTTTTAAGGAGTCTGTATGAAAAAAGGCACGGAATTTACCGGTGAGGTGCTGCGCCTCGACTATCCCAACCGCGGCGCGGTGCGCACGGAGGAGGGGGAGGTCACGGTCAAAGACGTGATCCCCGGCACCGTCATCCGCGGGGTGGTCATCAAAAAACGCTCCGGCCGCCCCGAAGGGCGGGCGCTGGAAGAACTGTCGCCGGCGCCGGATGCGCTGCCGGTGGATTGCCCGTCGTTTGGCGCCTGCGGCGGGTGTCTGATGCTGTCCGTCCCCTACGGGCGCCAGCTGCAGATCAAGAATGATCAGATCCGGGACCTGCTGATGAAGGCGGCGGGAGAGGACTTCCCGTGGGAAGGCATCGTCCCCTCACCGGCACAGCGCCATTACCGCAACAAGATGGAATACACCTTCGGCGATGAGGTGATGGGCGGCCCGCTCACGTTAGGCCTTCACCGCCGCGGCAACTATTACGATCTGTGCGGCGCCTCCGCCTGCGAGATCGCCGAAAAGGACTTTGGCGTGATCGTGGCGGCGGTCCAGGCGTTTTTTGCGGATAAAAGCCTGCCGTTTTTCCACCGCCGCACCCACGTGGGTGTGCTGCGGCACCTCTTGCTGCGCAAGTCCCGCACCACCGGCGAGATCCTGGTGAGCCTGGTGGCTTCCACCCAGGAGGAAGACAAGTTGCAGGCCCTGCTGCCGGGCTTCCGGGATCTTTTGCTGTCGCTGCCGTTAGAGGGCACCATAGCCGGCATCCTTCACACCAGGAACGACGCCCTGGCGGACGTCGTGAAGGATGAAGGCACCGAGATCCTGTACGGAAAAGACTATATCGAAGAAGAATTGCTGGGCCTGCGCTTCACGCTGACGCTGTTCTCGTTCTTCCAGACCAACACGGAGGGCGCCCGGTCTCTGTACGGCAAAGTGCGGGAATATGTGGGCAGCGTGGACGGCGCCGATGTCATGGATCTGTACTCCGGCACCGGAACCATCACGCAGATCCTGGCGCCGGCCGCCTCCCGTGTGACCGGCGTGGAGATCGTGCCGGAAGCCGTGGACGCCGCCCGCCTGAACGCCGAAAAGAACGGTCTGGCGAACTGCCGGTTCCTTTGCGGCGACGTGCTGGCAAAGCTTGATGAGCTGGCGGAAGAGAAGCCGGATATCATCGTGCTGGACCCGCCGCGAGACGGCGTGCACCCGAAAGCCCTGCAGAAGATCCTGGCCTACGGTGCCCCCCGCCTGATCTACATCGCCTGCAAGCCCTCCAGTCTGGCCCGCGACCTGCCCGTCATGCAGGCCGCCGGATACCGGGTGGAGAAAGGGTGCTGCGTGGACATGTTCCCCGGGACGGTGCATGTGGAGACTGTATGCTGCTTGTACCACCAAAAGAATGACTTTATTTCAGTGCCGTATGAACCGAAAGATGTAGAATATTTGAAAAAATAGAATTTGAGATATAGCGGGGGATCAAAATGGATAATATCATATGGTTGATA
>CAMJGH010000018.1 GCA_946405185.1 uncultured Lachnospiraceae bacterium | reverse complement strand
GTGCGTGCTGCGTGTCATAGCTGGGGGCAAAACTTGTTTTGACCCCAGCATCATTTACATCAGTTTCTTCATAATGAAGGCGTAGATCTCCTGGTTGGCCTGGGACCACTTCTCGCACAGGCGCTGTGCCTCGTCTTCGTCCGGCACGGCCAGCGTCAGCCCGATGATGGTGGACTTCCCTTCCTTGACGGCCAGCTCCACCTGGTACTCCCCTTCGCGCCGGAAATAATCCCCGGTCACGCCGATCTCCGAGCGCAGGGCAAACTTCCGCTCGGCCACGAAGGCATCCATATCGGCGATGACGGCCTCGGACAGGCGGTTCTTGAAAAAGCCCAGCGTCTCCTCGCCTTCGGTGGTGATCTCGTAGCGCGTGGTATTGCGCACCACGTCCTGCCGGATCAGATGGGCCTCGGTGAGTTCGTTGAGCACCTGCTGGAACGTCAGGTAGTTGGTATACCCTTTCTCCAGAAACACTTCCGACATCTGCGCGCCGGTCAGCGGGAAGTTGACCTTCTTGAGCAGATAGAGTGTCATCAGTTTGTAAAGGGTGACCGGATCGGCTGTCATGCTTGCCTCCCAAAAAACGCGAAAGTATGATCAGTGTACCACAGCCGGACCGAAAAAACAACTTGGCAAAGAAGAGAAGTTCCGTTATAATCACTGTGTGTGAACTTATCTTTCACGTTTATTTCTTTCTTTTTTATCCTGAGGAGTTTTATGCGAGAAAAACTGGAAACCCTTCCCCTGGCGGAACTGAAAAAGATGGCCGCCGAGTTCAAACTCGGCCCGGTCAGCAAACTCCGCAAAAACGAAGTGATCGACCTTCTGGTAGCCTATTCCGAGAAGCTGGAACAAGAGAAAAAAGAAGCCCCCGCCGCCGAAGCCCCCGACAAAGCGGCGCCCAAAAAGAAAAAGCCGGCCCGGAAGCCGGCCAAAAAGACAGCGGCGCCCAAAGCCTCCGCTGACAAAGCCGAAGTGGCTCCTGCCGCCCCGGAAGAGCCGGCTGAAGAGCCCGCTCCCGCCGAACAGCCAAAAGCCTCCAGACAGCCGAAAGCCCCTGAACAGCCAAAGGCTTCCGAACAGCCGAAACCGGCCGACGTGCCGGAGGAGCCCGCTCCCGATGAAGAGCCCGCTCCCGCCGAAGAATCCGCACCCGAATCCGAAGAGCCGGGGGCGCCTAAGCGCGTCCACTCGCCCTTCAATTCCGGCGAGATCGTCTCGGGCGTTCTGGAACTGGCCGGCGATTTCGGCTTCCTGCGCGGTGAGAACTACCTGACCACCGAGAACGATATCTACGTGGGCCCGCAGTTCGTCCGCCGCTTCAATCTGAAGACCGGCGACTACATCACCGGCATGAAGCGCATCAAGACGGCCAACGAAAAGTTTGCCGCGCTGCTGTATATCACGGATATCAACGGCATCCGGCCCAACGACCTGCCCCGCTACCGCTACTTTGAGCGCATGACGCCGGTCTTCCCGCACGAGCGGCTGCACCTCGAGACCGAAGGCGGGCCGCTCTCCATGCGCATCATGGACCTGATGAGTCCCATCGGCAAAGGCCAGCGCGGCATGATCGTCTCGCCGCCCAAGGCCGGCAAGACCACCCTCCTCAAGCAGACGGCCAGCGCCATCCTGCAGAACAACCCGGAAGTGCACCTGATCGTGCTGCTGATCGACGAGCGCCCCGAGGAAGTGACGGATATCAAGGAGAGCCTGCACGGGGAGAACCTGGAGGTCATCTACTCCACTTTCGATGAGATGCCGGAGCACCACAAGCGCGTGGCCGAGATGGTCCTGGCGCGCGCCAAGTACCTGGTGGAATGCCACCAGGACGTGGTCATCCTGCTGGATTCCATCACCCGCCTGGCCCGCGCCTACAACCTGCTGGTGGCGCCCTCCGGCCGCACGCTTTCCGGCGGTCTGGACCCCACGGCCCTCTACGCGCCCAAGCAGTTCTTCGGCGCCGCCCGCTGCATGCGCGAAGGCGGCAGCATGACGGTGCTGGCCACCGCTCTCGTGGAGACCGGCAGCCGCATGGACGACATGATCTTTGAAGAGTTCAAAGGCACCGGCAACATGGAGCTGGTCCTGGACCGCGGCCTGTCCGAACGCCGCGTCTTCCCGGCCATCGACGTGTTGAAGAGCGGCACCCGCCGCGACGATCTGCTCCTCTCCCGCGAGGAGTACGAGATCATGAACCTGGTGCGCCGCTACACCACCGGCAGCAAGCCGGAGGAAGCCGGCGAGCGCATCCGCGACATGTTCGCCCACACCCGCAGCAACCGGGAGTTTTTAGTGCTCACGCACCGGACGTTCGGCGGGGCGCGGAACTAACCGCCATGTATAACCGGAAGCCGGGCTTCGCGCCCGGCTTCCTGCTGTTTACGACTCTTTCACCCGCTTCCCGGTCATGTGCTCCGGCACCAGCTCCAGGCAGCACACCCGCGGAAAGGCACTTTCCAGTTCATGTGCGATGTAGGTCTCATCCTCCGTAAACTTCAGGCAGATCTCCCGGCAGATGCGGCGTCTGGCCTCTTCGTCTTCCACCTCGCGCATCCTCCCGAAGACGATGACACTGCGAAAATGCAGTGGCCAGTCATCGCCCTCGCGGCGCCCTTCATCCATCACGCAGTAACTCACCTTATCGTCTCTTCGGATGGCGTCCAGCTTGTGGCCTTCCTTCGCGCCGTGAAAGAACAGATGCCCGGTATCCGGATCATACCAATGGTCAAGCGGCACCCCGTACGGGTAGCCGTCATCTCCCAGCACGGACAGCACGCCGCGCCTGGCCTCCCGCAGCACCTTCCGGCACTCTTCTTCATCAATCTGCTGTCTGAACCGTCTCATGGGTCGAAACATGTTTTTCCTCCCGGCTGCCGGATCTCTTCGTATCCGGTGTGGTAAAGCGTTATTCTTTCAGGCATGGCTCTTTCCTTTCCGCTGCACAACAGCGCCAGGATCTTACGGCTGCCTCTCTTCTGCCATGGCTTTCAGGTCTTCCAGCGTCCTCCACGGGAACGCGCTGATAAAGCGCCCCGAGAAGCGGAACACCAGGCCGCCCTTCGGATCGGCGGCGATCACCCGCGGCATACGGCCTGTCTCCTGCCACGTGTCCGTATTCAGGACGATCATATACCCGGTGTCACTGGACGACCCCGTCCGGACGGCGAGGAACAGTTCTCCGGTCCCCTCATCCTGCCGGCAGACGATCTTCCGGTCGCTCCCGTCAAACCGGTCGCCGAAGACCCCATCTACCGTCTCCGAAAAGACCACATCACCCGAGGCGGCGTCAAAGATATCCAGCCGCTCGGAATGGTTGAGAACGATCAGATACTTATCATCCGGGCTGAAGGCCACGGCGCGGATCTCATCGAAGGTGTAGGAAGCGTTCATATCGGTATGCGTGCCGGCTTTCACCGCGTAGACCGTCAGCATGCCGCTCATGTCCGCGACGGCGAACACGTCCGCAGCGTTTCCGGGGATCACCTTCTTCAGATCCTGCTCCGGATGGGCGTCCTTGGTCACCGTGACCGTCCCGTCTTTCAGGTCAAAGGTCACGAAGCCGAGGCCTTCCTCCCCGTACGCCCCGTAGACCGTCACCAGACCGGACCCGCCCGGCCACAGCCCGTAGAACGCATCAAACGCCAGTGCCGCTTCGCCGGCTGACGGTACGAACGTCTTTCCGTTCACCCACAGACGCACCTGACCGCCGTCCATCGCGCAGGTATAGACGGTGCCGTCCGGACCGGAAGCGTGCTGCAGCATCGCCCCGCTGCTCCCGAGCGTCTCTGCTGTTTTGTCCGTCACGCCCTCAAAGTATTCCCAGGTGCCGTCCGCGGCGTAGATGCGCACACCCACGGCGATGTGCTCAGCATCCAGTGCGGCCGCAGCGGCGCTGTACGCCTTGCCTTCACAGACAAACTGTCCGGTCTGCGTAAGCGTGTCCGCGGACAGGACCGTCACGGTGAGTTTCGACTCACTGTCCCGTGCCAGTGCGAAGACCGTCCGGCCGTCCGGCGAGGCTAGCACCTCCGCCTCATACACTGATGTCCCGGAAGGTGCCTCGTACAGCGTCGTGATGTCCGGATCCGAAACACCCCGGCAGACGAGCACCGTCCCCGGCGCTTCCTCTCTCACCGTATACCATCTGCCGTCCGCCACGTTGTACGCCGGCCCGCCGTTTTCGCTGATGGCCTGCGTCAGGCCGGAAAACTTCAGTTCCAGATAGTCAGCCGAAGAATACAGCTTGTTGTCGGTATGTTCGAGCGCGTACGCCACATATGTCCCGTCCGCCAGCATGACCGCGAGTATCTCATTCTCCCGGTCATACCAGGACGCCTCCAGGATGCGGTCGTTCATCTCGATGCCCTTGCGCAGTTTCCCGGTGGCACGGTCAAAGACAAAAAGCGTCTTCTGGCTGTAGATGACCGCCAGATGATCGCTGGTGAGCATTCCCGCCTCGATCTCCTCGCCGATGGCAATCCTCAGGCCGTTGAACCCGGTCTGCAGATGGTCCGTCGACTGCGTCTCCACCGTGCCGTCGGCATGGCAGATGACGGTGTACAGTTTCCCGGCGTACTGGCTGTGGTGCGCCGCCAGCACATCCCCCGTGCTCTCATCCGGAAACAGCCCGTACCAGGTGGATGCCGAATTGCTGAACGCTTCGCCCGTCCAGTCACGCACCACGGAAGCCCCCGCCACATCGATCTGGTAGTAGCGGTAATGGCCCGTGCGGCCTTCTTCATTCTCCTCCGCAAACTCTTCGCAGACGCCGCACAGGAAATACCGCCCGTCCTCCGTAAAGGAAGCCCCGTACCCGTTATGCGTTCCGAGCATGTCGCTGACGAAGCGGGACTCTTCACTTCCGATCGTCACCCGCCCCGCTGCAGACCCATCGGACGTGTTCACGAACACGATATCGGCAGTCCCGTCCTCGCGGTCCGCCCCCTCAGTGGCAGCCAGCAAAGACCCGTCCGGGGACAGCGCCGCCAGCGCCGTGCCGCCGTCTTTCCACTCCACGCTCCAGGCCAGCGTCCCGTCCGAAAGCGACACGCCCCGGGCGCCGAACAGGTTGCTCAGCACGATCCGGTCCTGGTCTTCCGCCAGATACATGACTTCCTGATAGCCCGAATGTATCGTCCCGGGATCCCAGGAGATGTTCTCCCAGAGGAGTTCCCCCGTCGCGGTGTCGAACACCCGCAAGTAGTAAGAACGGTCCATGGTCACCAGTCTGCTGCCGTCTGCCGTCAGCGCCATCCGTCTGATGGCGGTCGGCTGGGTGAACGCCACCGAGGTGGAGATGCTGTTGCGCACATACAGTTCCATCGCCTCGGCCATCAGCCGGGAGGCACGCTGATCGTACAGCGCTTCGTCACCGCTCTCCAGTGCAGACAGTGCTTCCGAAAGCGCCGTCTTCCGGTCAAACTTCTCCAGCGCCGTAAAGCCGGCATCCACATGCAGCGAAGAGGCCCGCTGCATCAGATCCCGGTTGTGCTGGGTGATCTCGGCGTTCTGCGCGGAGATCTGCGCGTTCTGCGCCGTGATCTGGCTGTTCTGTTCCGTGATCTGGCGGTTCTGCCTGGTGATCTGCGCGTTCTTGTTCAGCACCACGCCCAAAAACACCGCCAGCGCCGCGGCCACAATGCCCAGGCCGGTCATCAGCCGGGTGGTCCGGGCGCGCCGCTCGCGCTGCCACAGCGTGTCGAACGGGCAGCCGATGAGCGCCGCCAGGATGCGCATGCTCTCCTTGGTGAACGCCTTCCTGCTGATGGTGTGGTTCTCGCCGGCGATGTTGGCCGCCAGCGGCTCCAGATCCGCCGTCACGTTGCCGCCCTCGTCGTACTCGTGCAGCATCCAGGGCGAGAACGACTCATCCGGCGTGCCGTCCGCCAGCACCGCCAGCAGATGGTCGCGGTCATGGGTCTTCAGGAAATACTTGATCTCCTGCTCGCACCACTTGGACTTGGGCAGGTCCGGGGTGCAGATGACGATCAGAAACTCCGTGTGATCGAGCGCCTGCGTGATGGAGTCCGAGAGCGACGACGAGATGGGCAGTTCATCCTCGTCGCGGAAAACATACCCCAGTTTCTTCCCGCCGGCCTGCGCCTGCAGATCTTTGGGCACCCGGTAATTTTCGATGCGCTTTTCGATCATCTCGGCGGCCTGCTTGTCCAGCGGCCGGTGACGGTAACTGATAAAGGCTTTGTAAGAACGTTCCTGCGGCATGGCCTGTCTCTTCCCCTTCGTTTATGATGTCCTGTGTTCTTTTCGGAATTCGGTGACAAACTTTTCTTTGGCGATCAGAAACTCATCCAGATCCATCAGGATGTGGTAAAGGACCGCCCGGTTCTCAAACTCTTCCCGCATGGCGGGGAGCGGCTGTGTCTTCATCTCTTCAAAAATGACCTGCAGGCGGGCTTTCTGTTCGGTGGGCACGTTCAGCTCGGTCACGTACCCCGCCAGGTAATCCACGTATTCCGCCACCATGGCGGCCTGCGCGGGGATGGTCCGGATCTTGCGCATCTCCGTGTGGAGGTTGTGCAGGATGGACAGCTGCTCCGCCCGCATCTCGAAATACGCGGCATAGTACTCCGCTCCCGCCCGGAAGGTGTTCTCCTGGTACTCGTACGCCTCCGTGATGTAGTGGCGGATGTCCCGTTCAAGGCCGTTGAGCTGGTCCCAGACGCTGACCTCCTCCGACATCTCCTTCCCGGAGAGGTACCCGCCGATCTCGCGCAGGACAAACTGCATGCGCTCCTCAACGCGGCGGATGTCCTTCGCGATGCCCGCCTCGTAACTGTGGCTGTCCTGCAGGAGGTTGAGCAGGTAGGCGTAGGTGTTGCCGATGAAGACCAGCAGAAACTCGTTCAGGAAGAACGCCCCCGTAAAGTGCCCGCCTATCATCAGCATGTGTGTGCCGATGACGGCGTTCACGGAGATGGTGGCCCGCCACCCGAGCGCCTCGCAGAGGAACACCGTCAGCAGCATGAAGATGCCGAACGCCGTTGACTCGCTGCGGATCAGGTGGAACGTGGCCACCCCCAGCAGCATGATCAGCGCGAACGACAGGATGCGGATGGTCGCCAGCTTCCGGGTGCCCTTGCGCGTGGTCAGAAGCGTCAGGAGCGCCACGATGGCGGCCGAGGAGGCATACTGCAGGTGCAGCAGCTCCGCCGTAAAGATGGACAGAAAGCTGGCGATCGCGATCTTAAAGGAAAGGAGCAGGATGTTTTCCCATTTTCGGTCGTGTACCATGGCGTTTTCCTCACGGTGTTGACAGATATCCTCCCGGCAAGCCGTCTCAGCGCTTCAGATAGGCCGAGGACACCGGAAACTCAAAGTAGGTGTCCGGGTAGGGCTCATCGGCCAGCATGAAGTGCCACCATTCGCAGTCGATGGGCAGGAAGCCGCTGCGCACCATCACGTCCTGCAAAAACTGCCGGTTGGCAGACTGCTCTTCCGTGATGCCGGCATAGTCCGGGTGCGACACTTCGCTGAACAGATCGAACGGACTGCCCATGTCCACTTCCTTGCCGGTGCGCATGTCCAGCAGCGTCAGATCCACGGCGCTGCCGCGGCTGTGGCTGGACTGGCTGGCGATGTACCCGCGCTTGAAGAGTTCCTGCTTGGGCAGGTCCGGGTAAAAGTACGGCTTCATGCGCAGGTCCAGGTCCTCGATGCCCCACAGCACGAAAGACCGCACGGCACAGGCCGGCCGGTAGGCGTCAAACACTTTCAGGCGGTAGCCGTGCACGTTCACTTCGGCTGCCACGGCCTTCAGGGCCCGGGCGGCTTCCTTGGTCAGCAGCGCCACCGGCTCTTCGTAGCCGTCGATGCGCTGGCCCACGAAATTGTAGGTCGAATAGTAGCGGATCTCCTGTACGATGCCGGGCACCGCGTCCGCCAGCAGAACGAACCCGGACGGGTCCATGGTGACATGTTTGGTAAAATCCATAGGAATCTCCTTGCAAATGTTTTACCGTATATCATACACACTGCGGACACGGAGATTCTCGGAGGTGCCCTCCAGTACCTGCACTCTTCTTTCTTCTCCGGGCTCCATGTCGAAGTAGTTGTCCGAGAGGAGCAGCGTTTCGTCTGCGTTCTGCACTTCCACTTTCTGGGCGTAGGCCTGCGAGGTGATCACCAGTTCATCGCCTTCCGCGCGTACCGTCAGGTGCGGGTCGGCGAAGCGGAAATGTTTGGGCGGCGCAAAGATGACGCTTCCGCGGCCGATGACGGCGCCGGCTTCATCCACAGCCTCAAAGAAGACATGGTCGCCGTACAGATTCGCTTCCGGCAGGTTGATGGTCTCGGACCAGGCCGCCGTCAGGGCCGGCACGTCAAACGGGATCGCTCCTTCACGCTTCACACGCCCATCGCCGTCCTTGAGCGCCCAGCGCAGCGTGGCGCGCACGGGTGCCATGGTCTCGTTGGAGATATTGAAGCGGACGGACTTTTTCACGTCGTACGGTTCGGCGTTGACGTCCGTGTTCTGCGAGAGGATGCCTTCCTCTTCGCACGAGACGAGCACCGGCGCGAAGAACCGTTTGGCGGCGTAGTGGACGGCTTTCCAGCGCCCTTCGTAGTCGATGGACGACCACGAGGCCACCGGCCAGCAGTCGTTCAGCTGCCAGACCACTGCGCCCATGCAGCGGCCGCGGTGGCGGCGGAAATGCTCCACGCCGTAGCGGATGGCCTCCGCCTGCAGCAGCTGCGAGGCGTAGACGAGCGTCTCAAACGACGTGGGATAGCGGTAGGTGGCGCTCATGTAGTTCATGATCTTGCCGTTGGCCGCATCGTTGCGCTGGTGGCGCTCCATGATGTACGAGAAGATGTTGCGGTCCTCCGGCAGGGTGAAGGTCTCGATGGTCTTCACGGCCGGGAACGACTGGAAGCCGAACTCGGACAGATAACGGAAGCCGTACTGGCGGTACGCCGTGAACGGCCGGTTTCCATGCCACACTTCCCAGAAGTGGACATCGCCGCGGTCCGGATCGTTGGGCTTATCGATGGCGCCGCCGGAGGACGGGCTGGCCGGCCAGTAGAACGTATCCGGGTCTTCCCGTCTGACCACCTGCGGCAGGATGTACTCGTACATCTTGATATAGTCCGAGAGATCGCCCGGGCGGCTGACCAGGTTGTTGTCGCAGGCGAACATCTCCATCTCGTTGTTGCCGCACCACAGCCCCAGCGAGGCGTGATGGCGCAGCCGCCGGATGTTGTCGGCAGCCTCCGCGCGGATGCTCTCCTCAAAGGCATCCGTCAGCCGGTAGAAGGCGCAGGCAAACATGAAATCCTGCCAGACGATCAGGCCGTACTCATCGCACGCGTCGTAGAAGTCGTCGTTGGGGTAGAACCCGCCGCCCCAGACGCGGATCACGTTGAAATGCGCGTCTTTGCACTGCTTCAGCAGGTGGAACGTCCGCTCGCGGGTGATGCGGCACAGGATGTTGTCTTCCGGAATGTAATCCTCGCCCATGGCAAAGATGGCCACACCATTGACTTCGTGGGCGAATGACTCGCCCCACTCGTCCTTCTGCCGGCGGATGGTCATGGTGCGCAGGCCGATGCGGCGCTCCCACGTATCCACGGGGGCGCCGTTCTCGGACACCGTGACGGCCACACGGTACAGTGGCTGACCGCCGTAACCGTTCGGCCACCACAGCTGCGGATCATCGATGACGATCTCTTTCGGGCTGTCTTCCACCGTCAGCACCTTCCCGTCCGGCGTGGTCACGCGCACGGCGTAGGAAAGCCCGCATTCTTCAGCATGGATATCCGCCCACGGGACGATGCCGTCACCGGCATCCAGTTCCGGGGAGAGCTGCAGCCGCACGCGGCCTTCCTCGTGCACCTGGCGGATGTGCACACCATCCAGCATCACGCCGTCCGACCCCAGCAGCATGACCGGCCGGAACAGTCCGGCATCGGGCAGACGGGGGCCCCAGTCCCACCCGAACATGCAGTGCGCCTTGCGCAGCAGCGGGTAGCCCTTCATGGCCTGCGCCACGCCTTCTTCCGGCGTCTCTTTGTAGGCTTCGCGGATGAAGCGCGTGGGCGAGAAGAAGTGCAGCGTCAGGGTGTTCTCCCCAATCGACAGCACGTCTTTCACTTCAAAATCCCACCGCCGGTGCATGTTGTCGGTATGCCCGAGGAACACGCCGTTCAGGAAGACATCCGCCAGGGTGTCGAGGCCTTCAAAGCGCAGCACGACGCGCCGGCTGGACAGGATCCCCAGCTCCGCCACAAACCGGCAGGTGAAGGCAAAGTCGTTCTCCATCAGATCGCGCGCGGCATCCTCGTTGTCCCGCCAGAACGGGTCTTCCATAAGGCCGGCGTCCAGATACGCGCTGTAGACCGAGCCGGGGACCGTCACCGGAACGGAAACGGACTCTCCCCATTGGTTCACGGACCAGTTGTCCGACAACAGGCGTGTGATCATCAACGGTTCCTCCTATAGACGTTCTTGAACAGTTCCGCCAGGCCATAAACTGCCGGCGGTTGGATATAAAAAACGCAGAGAGGGCGGGAGGTGCCCCCTGCGGCTCCGTCCCAAGCCGCCTCGCGGGCACCTCCCGCTCCTCCCTGCTGTGTTTCGGTACCCCGTATACAGACAGTATATCGGGAAACGTACTAATCGTCAAAAGAAATTACAGGCACTCCTGTCTCAGACCGAAACGCCGTACGCGGACAGATCATACACCTGCAGCACCTTCGTCAGCTCCTCTTCTGCCGGCAGCGGCGGATCCAGCAGATAGTCGTAGAGGGGTTCGCCGATGTAGTGTCTGGCTGCGCGGATCCAGGCGTCCTCTTCGGGCGTGCCCATGGCGCGGATGGCGGAGCAGATCATCTTGCGGGCGGTCAGTTTCACGTAGATGTGGTCGTCGTCGATAAACCCGTCCGAGCGGCGCAGGCCCAGGTGCAGGCCGCCTTCTTCATCGTCCGGCACGTCCGCGTCGCGGTTGATCAGGAACAGATCGATGAGCGGCTGTCTGCGGAACTTCTCCCACAGCAGCACAAACCCGTACGCCCCCTGCTCCTCCGTCCAGGGGTGTTTGTCGTCCGTGTGGAACCCCTGCTCGTCAAAGATGAGGCGGCGCGGCTCTCCTCTGTACCGGAAGTACGGGTGGGAGGTGACGAGTGGCCAGATCTCCAGGTTGCGCATGGTGATGAGCGGCGCCTTGAACGAGAACGGCGCGGTCCGGTCGTTCCAGAAATCCGGGCAGAACAGGTTCTCCGGGTACGGGTGCTCGGCGATGCCCCAGTCAAAATCGCCGTCCCGCTGGCAGATGGCCTGCAGGTAGACGAGGCAGTCCAGCGCCGGGTAGTACCGGTCCTTGTACGGGCTGCGCGTTTCGGCAAAATCCGGCTCCATAGAGATGTTCACACGGAACTGCGCGTTGTAGCGGCGCGAAATGATCCACGCCAGCCGCAGCGCCTCGGAGTACTCTTCCATCAGTTCGCCCACGGTGCGGTGCCCGCAGTTGTAATAGACCTCGGACATGTTGATCTCGTTGCCGATGTCGATCATGCAGAACGCGTAGTAAGGGCTTTTGGGGTCCGCGTAGCGCGCCATGATGAAATCCAGGCACGCTTCGTACATCTGCTCGCTCTCTTCGGTGGTCAGATTGAACGCGCTGATGCGCTCAAAATGTTCGATATCCTCATAGTCCGGGTGCTTCAGGATGGCGTAGAGTTCCGGATCGGCCAGATGCCCCCGGTAGAGTTTCCGGTTGATGAAGCGGATCAGGCACGGGATCTTCTTTTTTCGGATGGTCGCCATCAGTTCGTCGTTCAGTTTCAGATACCAGGCATTCATCCAGTACGTCTTCCCGTTGTACTCCCACGGGACATCGTCCGCCTGGGGGTGCAGTGTGAGCATCCAGGCCTGGTTCATCTCGTTCATCATGAAGCCCAGGCCCATGAAATCGATATCCTCTTCCGACGCCAGCAGCCACGTGCCGACCGGCCTCTCCACCTGCGGGAACGGAACGTCCGCCTTTGAGTAGGAGGCCTCCATGTCCGTCACATACCGCACGCCGTCCGCCCTGCTCCCGTCCGGACCGAAGACCGTAAACCGCGCGGAAGACAGCAAAAAGCCGTCACAGACGGCCGGCAGCACATACACACCGTCCGGTGCCGTCATCTCCGCTTCGTACAATACACGCCCGCCCTCTTCGGGCCGGCGGGCATTCACGGTGGGCACTTCCGCCCGCACACGGACGGGTGCGGCACAGGCCGGCTGCACCTGCAAGCGGATGGCTTCTGCTCCCGCTGTAATGGCAATGACTTTCATCGTGTTATCCTTTCCGACCGGGCATGCCCGGTCTTACAGAAGTTTGCGCGGGAAAGCCCACGGTTTTAACCGTGGGAGGATGTCAAAGATTCATCAGGATCACGGCGGCCAGACCGATGACAAAACTGATCCGCTGGCGCGTGCTCATGGGCTCGTGGTAGACAAAGCGCGACAGCGCCGCCGAAAGCAGGATGGACAGGCCGGACAGCGTGGTGAACAGAAACGAAGCCGCCGACCGGGAGTTTAGGACCATCAGCAGGAAGTTGACCAGATAGCAGCTGATGCCGATGCCCAGCATCCCCGCCCAGCCGCGGCGAAAGCACTCACGGAGCGGCACACGCTCCGAAACGGCGCGCGCTTCTTTCTTCCCCGCAAGCGCCCGGTAACCGGCTGCCAGCAGCAGCGACCCCGCCACGCAGACCAGCGACCCCACGATCATGAACTCGTGGATGAACTGCCCGGGGAACGCGATCTGGTGCAGTTTCTGCGTGATGGTGCAGGCGCCGTTAGCCACAAACGCGATGGCCACACAGATGGCCCAAGGCAGGCTCAGCTTCGTCCCGGACGGTTCCTTCTCATACAGGAGGACCATGCTGACGGCGATCATGCCGATGCCCACGGCCAGCTGCCAGGTGAGAGGCTCCTGGAGGAACACGATGCCGTACAGACTGACCACGATCATCGAGAACGAGACGATCAGCGTGGACAGCCCGATGGGCCCGAGCATCAGCCCGATGGTGCAAACGGTCAGGTTGACGGCCAGCAGCCCGCCGTAGACGGCTGCGTACACCATGGTGGGCCTGTGAAGTGTGAACGCGAAGCCGGCGGTCACGGCAAACAGGACGGCCATGATCAGGCACCGGAAGACCGTCAGCACCGCGGCGTTGTCCACGGTGGCGGGGATGGTCTTATGGTACAGGCGCGAAAAGACCGACTGGGCGTTCATGGCCAGGGCTAACAGGATGATCAGCAGCAGTTCCATAGGCTCCTTACAGACCGGCCGGCGAGCGGACGGCGTTGATGCGGCGGATCTCATCCGCCGGGAATTTTTCTTCACGGCCGATGGTCAGCAGGCCGTTCTTCTCCTGCTCCACATCGGTAAACTGCGTCAGGCAGTACCCGGCCACGGCCGGGCTTTCGGCAAACGCCCGGGTGACGGCTTCCAGTCTGGAAAGAAGGTCTTCGCCGGGCACCCGGGCACCCCAGCTGCCGGGCTCCGTCAGGTCTTCCGCCCGGCCCATGCCGCCGTACTCGGAGATGATGATGGGCTGCCCTTCATAAGCTGCGCCGTCCGCCAGCAGCGGCCGCCCGGGAAGGAAGGGCGCCCCGGCGTAAAGCGTTTCCCGAATGGACGCGTACCGCCGGCGGATCACGTCTTCGTCCAGGGTGTAATCGTGGATGGTGAAGATATCCGACGCCACGTGCTCCCACCCGTCGTTGGAGATGACGGGCCGGGTCGGATCCAGGCTTTTGGTGCGGTACACAACGCTCCTCACAAAATCCTGCTGCACCCTGGCGTGCGCCACGTCCGGGATGCCCCACGACTCGTTGAAGGGCGTCCAGGCCACGATGGACGGGTGGTTGGCGTACTGCTTCACGATGCTCTCCCACTCCGTCAGGAAAGCCCCGGAAGAGGCGTCCGAGTAGGCGAAACAGGCAGCTGTCTCACCCCAGACGGCCAGCCCCAGCCGGTCGCACCAGTACAGGAACCGCTCATCTTCCGTCTTCTGGTGGATGCGCACCCCGTTGAAGCCCATCCGTTTGATGGCTTCCACATCTGCCCGCAGGGCTTCATCCGACGGAGCCGTTAAGAGCGACTCCTCCCAGTAGCCCTGGTCCAGCACCATGCGCAGGCGGAGCGGCTGGTTGTTGAGGAGGAACCACCCGCGCTCCGTGCGGATGTCGCGCAGTCCGAAGTAGGACTGCACCTCATCGACCACCGCACCGTCCTTCCGGATGCGAAAGATCACATCGTACAGCTGCGGATGATCCGGCGACCAGGCTGCGGCCAGTTCCTCGGAAGGGGCCAGCCGGTCGGTGTACAGATCCACATCCAGCTCCTGGTGGACCTGGAAAAGCCCCAGGGAGACCGTCCGGATGGGGATCTCATCAAACAATATCTCCGCCTCCAGCGTGCACGCGCCCGCATCGCCCGGGGCGATGGCGGCATCAAATGCGAACGACACGCGCTTGCGGACCACGTCCGGCACCATGCGCACCGCTTCCAGGTGCGTTTCCGGCACGGATTCCAGCCAGACCGGCTTCCAGATGCCGCTCACAGGCGTATAAAAGACGGAATACACCTCGTCCCGCCAGCTCTGCTTGCCGCGCGCCTGCTCCACGCTGCGGGTGTCTTTCACGCGCACGGTCAGGGTGTTCTCCCCGTCCCGCACGGCTTCGGTGATGTCAAACGTAAAGCGGGAGTACGCGCCGGTGTGGGAGCCGATGAACGCCCCGTTCACCCACACGCGCGTCTCGTAGTCGCTCCCCTCAAAGTGAAGCAGCTGACGGCGCCCCCGCGCACACTCCGCATCCACAGTGAAGGACCGCCGGTACCACAGCACCTCGTGGTCTTCTTTTACACCGATGCCGGAGGCCTTCGTCTGATACGCAAACGGCACGCGGATGGTCCGTGCATCCGCCGGGAACGCGTCATACCAGTGCGCCCGCAGGCCTGCGCCGGCATCGTCAAAGCGAAAATCCCACACGCCGTCAAGGCTGTACCAGGCATCCGCCCGCTGAAACTGCGGGCGGGGATAGTCCGAAGAGATCCGCTCACGCATGGCCGCTCCTTTCCGCCGGGCGCCAGAAGAACAGATACCGGCCCGCCAGTTCTTCCGTCACGTTGACCACCGTCTGACCATCATGTGTTTCAAACGAAAGCGGCGCCAGTTCCCGCCCTTTCCAGTCCGCACTGCTGCCGGCCAGGCAGCCGGCCGCATCAAACGGGAGGGTCAGACAGCCGCATGTGCTGCACCGGGCGGCCCACGCCGGACCGTCCCCTTCCGGCACCTCGCCATCCAGCCGCGCAAACACGATGTCCGACGGTACTTCCGCAAAACGGTACTCCCGCCCGTCCACGGTGATGCCGGCGGTGGCTTTGGCGGCAAAACCGATCAGGCGCCCCGCCTCACCCAGCCGCCAGGAAACGATCCCGTCTCCCGCCGTGCTGATGAGGTGCCCGAACAGTTCCTTCTGTTCCAGTTCCACCCGTACCGGCGTCAGCCGGATGGCCTCCAATGCCCGGGCATCTGTTTCCGCGTCCCGGTAGAAGGACTTTTGCCAGTCTCCTTCTTCCAGATGCCGCATGTGACAGGCCGCCGATACGGCGCCGTTCGGAAAACGCGTGTACAGATACGGGCTGTCCTGCGGCCTTGAGAGTGCCTCCGGGCCGGCCGGATCATAGGCGTCCATAGCCGTCAGCACCGTAAACAATGTGCCGGTATCTTCTCCGAGCGACCCGGACTGGTCATCCCGCGGCCGCAGGCCCAGATAGAGTGCCCGGCCGTTTTGCACGCCCACCGTGAGCGCCCCCACGCAGGCCGCCACACGGCCCTGTGCCGGAAGCACCGGGTACAGGCGGTCCGGCAGAAGGTCTGTCCGGATCTGTTGCGGCCGGACCGATGAGAAGCCCGGGAACGTGACGGTCATGCCCTCTCCGTTCATGCCTTCCGGTGAGAACAGGTATTCTTGTACGCCAAACAGCTGCCGCCACAGAGCGGCTTCCTTTTCGCGCATCGCCGGCGGTCCGCACCAGATGACGGTCCCGCCCGCTCCCAGAAAGCGCGCCGCCAGCTGCAAAAAAGCGGTGGAGGCCAGCGGGGAATACAGCACCACCAGCGTGCCATAGCTCCGGCGCCGGGTGTACAGCCGGCCGTCCCCGCCCACGCGCCCGTACGCCAGCAGTTTGTCTTCGGTGATGTAGTCGGTGTAGCCGTACTGCACCTGCCAGGTGCCGAAGCGCTCTTCCACGCAGTTCAGATCATCCGGGCAGACGGTCAGCACCTCGGAGATGCGCGCAGTAAACCCCTGGATCAGATGATGGCCCCACTCGTAGCCGCTCCAGTAAGCCGCGTAGTGACCGAAGGCCTGGCCGATATCCGCCTGCCGGCGCTTGACGGGCTCCGGGGACCCCCAGATGCAGTAGTAGGCAAACGGAAAGTCGTTGAGGACAGCCAGCGAGGCCGTGACCGCCGCACCGTAATAGTTGCGGTCCAGATACCCTCCCTCTGGGATGTCCGTCCCCACCGTGCACAGATAGTCGTTCCAGACAAAGTGATCCGCACAGGCGGACCGGTTTTCCCGGAACGTACTGCTGTAGACGAAATCCTTTGTGTACTCATACAGGCTGCGCCCCGCAACACTCTCCCCCCACAGCTGCCCGGGGAAGAACTGGTCGCACGTGGGCGGTTCCTCCCAGGTGGTGTGCCCGAGAGTGATCATGGGGCGGCCGAACAGCCGGGCGGCATAGTCGCGCGTCTGCCGGCAAAGATCCGCCACCCGCCGGTGCAGCAGCGCGTAGTACGTCCGGCGCAGGTCAAAGGTCCGCACGATGTCCGCCATCCGCTCCCCGCACACATGCTGGCAGAACCGGGTGGTACCGTCCGGCAGCGTCCGGCGGCCGTAGGTGAAATACACCAGATACCGGGCAAAATTCCGGCAGCCGGCTCCGGAAGCATCCGCAAGCGCCGCTGCGAACGCCTCCGTCATGTACAGGCACCGGGCTTCCGTCTCCCCGAAATGGGAGTGCCGGTCCCAGTCAAACTGGATGTGCATCTCATCGGAATAAAAGCCGCAGTAGGTGATGCCGGCCGCGGCATGACGGTCTATGAGGGACGTCATGTACGGCAGCGCATCATCGGCAAAATAGTCCAGCTCACAGGAGTCATAGACCAGCACCGCCAGGCACCGGTCACACCCTTTCGGTACACGGATGGCCAGTGACGCCTTCCCGTACCCATAGCCTTCCGCGGAGACAGCAAAAGAAGACCGGTCGATATCGCAGGCGATATCCGCCGGCCCGATCTCCCGGACATCCTCTTCGTTAACCGCATACAGGGCCGTGCCGGGGAGCCACCGCTCCGGATAGGCAAACGCCCGGACGGCACGCAGTGTCAGCGGCACCGGCCCCTTGTTGTTGGTCCACTGCCGCTGCAAAGTGACATCCATCCGGCAGTACCCGTCGGCGCTTGGTTCCCCTTCTTCGATCTGCATCACCTGCCCGGAAGCGTGTTCTTTGACGTACCCGCCGCCGGTGTCCAGAGGCGAGATGATGCTGGCGCAGAACCCCAGGCCGTACGCCGCCGCCCGGTCGTGGATGGCCTTGTAGGCGCGAATGGTCAGCGGCGAGTCCGGATACTGCGTGCGCTCCCCGCCGCCGAAAAAGAAATCATAGGAGACATCCAGGCGCGTGGCACCGGCGGCCTTTCCGGCCTTCAGGATATCGTCCAGCGTAATGCCCGCCGGGTACATGGACTGTTCTTCGTAGGAAAAGCCTTTGGTGCGGCCGTCGGTGAGCGGCCGGGAAGGGTCGTCGGCAAGGCGGGCCAGCATCTCCTCGTCCAGGATCATCAGCGAGGCGGGATACTCCGTCCGCTGCAGCAGTTCGTCCGAAAAGCGAAAACCGTCCCCCATGGCTCACCCCTTGATGGCGCCGGCCGTCAGGCCTTCCATGTACATGCGCGAGGTGAAGGTGAACAGGATCAGCAGCGGCAGCGAGGCGATCACGTACCCGGCGTAGACGATGCCGAGGCCCGAAGACGAGTTCAGTCCCGTGAACACCTTCAGGATCACCGTGACCAGCTGCTTGTCGTTGCTCTGAATGACCATCATCGGCCAGATATAGTCGTTGTAAAAATCCACCACTTTCATGATGGCGACAGTCGAGAGGATGGGCTTGACCAGCGGGATGGTGATGTCGATCAGCAGATGGAAGTCGTTGCACCCTTCCAGCCGGGCCGCCTCATACAGCACCGACGGCACCCCCTCGATTGAGTTGCGGCATAAGATCGTGCCCATCACAAGGCCTCCCGCGATCCACGGCAGGATGACCGCCAGCCGGGAGTTTAAGAGCCCGTAGTCCTTGATCAGTGTGTAGTTGGCCGCCAGGTACAGGCACCCGGGGATCATGAGAAGCACCAGGATCATGAAATAGAGGAACCCTTTTCCCGGGAACCTGCGCGTGGCAAAGGCAAACCCGCCCATAACGCTTAAGGCCAGCACCGCGACCACGGAGACCACGATCATGCCCAAGGTGTTTGCCATGTTGCGGAACAGATAGGTGAACGCCTTCGTGTAATTGCTCCAGATGATGCGCCGGGGCGGCGCAAAAAAGTCGTTGAAAATCTCCCAGTTGGTCTTTGTGGACATGAAGAGCGTCAGGAAGATCGGGATAAAGGACAGCAGCAGAAATATCACCAGCAGGATCTCCACCACGGTCTGAAACCGGAATTCCCGCCATTTTTTCTTTCCCCAGTGTTTCATCACTCCGCCTCCTTTTTCCGAAGAAGCCGGGACAGCCCCAGCACCGCCAGCGTGCACAGCGTCAGCGTGATGCCGAGGGCCGACGCGTACCCGTACTTGCCGAACTGGGCGATGTTCATATACAGTTCCAGCGCCGGCACGTAGGTGGAAATGCCCGGACCGCCGGCGGTCATGATGTAGATGGTGTAGTAATCCTGCATGGTGGAGATGAACACCAGCGTCACCACCAGGCTTACCTGCGGCCAGATGAGCGGCAGCTGGATCTTCCAGAAGATCTTATGCCGCCCCGCCCCGTCAATGAGAGCGGATTCGATGATCTCCTCCCCGATGTTGCCCAGCGCCCCGTAGTAGATAAGCATGGGCAGGGCCGCCACAAACGGGAAGCCCGCGAACATGATGGAGGCCAGAGCCGTCTTCGGGTCGCCCAGCCATACGCGCTGCCAGGACTGCATGCCCATGATCCCCAGGAGGTTGTTCAAAAGGCCCGTGGACGGGTCGTAGATCTTCTGCCAGATCATGACATTGATCACGCCCGGGATCACGATGGGGAAGACAAACAGGAACCGGTGCGCAAACTTGCTCTTATCACTTTTGATGTTGTAGATCAGCCAGGCGATGAGCAGCGGGACCGTCACCGCCTTGAGGATGTTGACCACCATCAGGATGGCCAGGTTCTTGATGCCCACACGGAAATAGGAGTCCGTCAGCATCGTCTTGAAGTTATCCAGCCCGACAAACGAGATGTCCGCCTGGTGGTAATTGGTCTTACTCCAGTTGGTAAAGGCTCTTGTGAGGGCCACAAAGATGCCGCGGTAGGCAAAGAAGTAGAGCAGCACGAACGTGGGCAGCAGGAACACATACGCCATCCGGTTGCGCCAGACGCGGAACAAAAGCCGCCCTACACGCTTTCTCAGCCATTCGATGCCCAGGATCAGAAAGACCAGCCCCGCCCCGCACAGCGCATATGACGCGGCCCGCATGACCGTCCAGACAGAACTGCCCTTCTCGGTGTGCAGGATGGCCGGCACCGACAGGGAGTAAAGGCCGTTCGTGATGGTCGTAAACCACAGTTCGTCTCCGACCGGCAGATAATCCGTAATGCGCGACGAGAACGTCTCCCGGTAGACGGGAAGGTCTTCCGCGCTGTTGGCGAACAGATACCCCTGCTCGGACCCCACGAAGACGGTGCCGGTGGCCGGGTCCATGGCACCGCCGGTGATCGATGCGTTGATGTCGTTGTTGATGCGGACTGTGCGCAGACACGTGAAGTCTTCGGTCAGCAGATGGTAGGAACCGTCCGAGCAGACGCACAGGATCTGCCCGTCATAGTCGCGCAGGGACAGGATATCATACCCGGTCTTGTACAGTGCCAGTTCCTCACCCTCTTCCGTGACCCGGCGCAGCTCTCCTTTTTTATTGCCGGTCAGAAGGCTTGCCCCATCCGGACTGTAGGCAACCTGACGGAGCGTGGTGGACTTGTAGGCGGTGTTGAACAGCAGCTCCCCTGCCGCGTCATAGACCAGCAGGTTGGACTTGCTCTGCCCGGTGTTGGTGACCACGGCGATGCGCGATTCATCCGGCGATACGGCGATGTCCGCGACCAGCCGCTGCACGTTGATGTCCAGAAAGATCTCCCCGTCCGCGAGGCGGTAGCCGTAGATGTGCATGCCTTCGTTTCCGGAATACAGCGTCTCCCCGGATGCCCCCAGCACCAGCGCCGCGTGGGCGCCCGCAGCCTCCGCATTCTGCCAGACGGTCTCACCGTCCCGGAACGCCGTGACGATGCCTTCGTGCGTGCCCACGATCAGCAGGTCTTTTTCCTCATCGTACGCCAGGCTGCGGTTCTTGCCGCCGGTATCCAGTTCCAGGCGCCGCACGGTCTCATCCGGCGCGGCGTTTTTTTCCGCACGCACGGCAAAGAGAAGCCCCAGTATGCCCAGGACCAGACAGACTGCCGCTATGATCCGAAACAGACGCCGTTTTTTCATATGCATCACCGCTGCCTTTCCGAAACCGTTTCCGAAATGGAGGGAAGGGAGACAGGGGCTGTTGATCAGCCCCCGCCTCTCGGGGTATTGCTCAGACAGTCATCCACGGATGATCAGTTGCCGGCCGGTGCCGCCGCCGGATTCTCCAGATCCTTCTCGCTGATGTTCAGGGCGCCGCACAGAGCCGGTGCATACGTGAGGATGTTGTCCTCGTAGCGCTTCAGGAATTCATCCACGTCGATGCTCTCCGACAGCAGTGCGTACACATCGTTGTAGAATTCGCGCATGGACTCGTCGATGTACGGCACGCCGCTGGCGAACGCGTACGCATAGCCGTGCTGGGCACCGCCGATGTCCTCGATGTCGTCAAACTTGCCGGCCAGCTCTTCCGGATATTCCACGTTGTAGACGTAGGTCGGGCCGTCCACGGAACCGCCGCCGTCCATCAGGCCGTCCAGGTAGAGGGACATGCCTTCAGGGCTGGAGAAATACATCAGGAAGTCCACGACCAGCTCGTTGTGGTCCTGATCCTTGTTGAGTGCCGAGAAGTCCAGCACATAGCCGGCAATCGTACGGGCCTTTGCCTCAACGCCTTCGCCTTCCATGGACGGCATGTTGAAGGTACCCAGATTGAACACGGAGCCTTCCACTTCCTCACCGTCAGCGTTCGTAAAGAAGCCATACTCTTCGACTTCCTTCATCATCCGGTCAAACTCGGCAACCGCGCCGGAGAGGTTGACCGTCATGGCCGCCTTGCCCTGATTGAACAGCGTGGTGGCACCGCCGGTGGACAGACCGAACATGGCATCGCCGCCGCAGTACTTCGGGAACAGGCGGAGGAAGTTCGTCCACACGGTCTTCTGGCCGGGCGAGTCAAACCGCCAGGTGCCGTCCAGGATGGAATTCATGACGCGGAGGATGTTGTAGCTCATGTGATCCTCGGTGTCGTTGTACGGATCCGTGGGATCATACTCCCAGTCGGCATCGATGTCCGGATCGTAGCAGAAGTCGCCTTCCTGCGCGTGCCACGTCTTGACCAGTGACCGGGTGACCTGGTCGTTGTAGATGCGGGAAAGCCACGCCACGTGCGTCATGTTGATGGAGTCGTAATCGCCGCCGAGGGCGACCGGCTGATAGCCGGCAGCCTGGATCTTTTCGCAGATGTCGATCAGCTCATCCCAGGTCTGCGGGACTTCCACGCCGACTTCCTCAAAGATATCCTTGTTGTACATCCAGATGACCTGCGTGGAGAAGAACGCCAGGCGGTCCATCTTCTGGGTGGCCGCGGAGTACAGCTGGCCGGCGGGGTTGAACTGCTCGCCCCAGGTGCCGTCCGTGTACGGGCTGTCCAGGTCGATGTAGTCCGAGAAATCCATCAGATCCAGCGACCAGACATCGCCGTGATAGAATTCCGCGATATCCACGTCCGGATTCTCGCTGTTGGCCACCGTGGTGACCCACTCGTAATACCCTTCATCGGCCTTCAGGTCGATGACCACATCCACGTTGGGATGCAGCTTCTCATAGCCTTCCGCCACACGCTTGAGGGCTTCCTCCATGCCCGAACGGGCGATGAAGCTGACGGTGATGGTGCCGGACAGCGTGTCTTCCGGCGGAGCCGGTTCCGTTGACGGCGCTTCACTCTGCGGCGCCTGTGTTGACGGCGCCTGCGTTGCCGGTGCCTGGGTGGCCGGAGCCTGACTCTCCTGCCCGCCCGTCGCGCCTGTCGAAGGCGTGGTGTTCCCTCCGACGCCGCAGGCGGCAAGCGATACGACCATCGCCACGGCCAGAATCAGTGACAACCATTTTCCTGCTTTCATGTTTTTCCTCCTCACTGCTTGTTTATTTGCCCGGTGTCAGCCCGATCCGCTGCACCGGAATTCCCTTTAACGCGCCGAACTTTTCGATCATGCCGCCCGCGTGCCCGAGGCACAGCGCCGCATGGTGCGTGGCGCCGGCTTTCACCCAGTCGCACAGGAAATCCCGCACGTCCATGCCGAAATCCCCGCGGGTGACCGAGTTGCCCTGCTTGGGGAGCCACCCCTCGCGGGACTCGCCTTCCGCGTAGATCAGCTTGAAGTTCAGGTTGGCGTCGTGCGTGAGCGACACCATGGTGATGGGCCCGAACTTTAACGGGAACTCCACCGAGATGCCGTGGCCCTTCTTGCCGTGCATGAAGCCGAGGCCGCGGATCCAGGGCTTGCCCTGGCTGATGCGGATGTCGTGCGGCCCGTCATGCCCGATGGCGAACTGGTCATAGTCAAACGCCATGAAGCAGAACTCCGAGAACGACCCGCCGCAGCCGAGCGCGCTGGTCAGATACATGGCCAGGCAGGTCTTCATGTCCGCCTCGCCGGCCATCGAGATGCCCTTGGTGGTCATCAGCGAGTTGCCGATGATCAGGTTGGAGGCGGTCCGTTCATAGATGCTGTCGTTCTCGCCCATGTAGTAGTAGACCAGACCGGAGAGGTTGTTGTTGGCCACGAGTTTATCCAGACCCACGGCCACCTTGGCGGCCCAGACCACGTCTTCGTTCTTGACGTCCACCGTCATGCGCTCGTAACTGCGGCCCTGGATCTCGAAGTGCTCGTCGATCTCGCGGAGCTTGGCGTCCAGTTCCTCCTCCGTCACGTGCTCCACGTAGTCCACCAGCTCGCACATCTCCACCATCTGCACATGGGCGCCCACCACTTTGGTCACTGACGTGGGGTCGAAGTTCATGTCCAGCATCCCCTCGTAGGTGTGGCCCATGAAGCCGAAGGCCACTCCCTTGAAGGCGTGCACCGCGTTGGCGGCCTTCGCCCACTCGTGGAGTTCCCGGCGCATGCGGTCATCGATGTGCATGCCGAACATCAGCCCCTCCGGACGGTGCCCGCAGCGCGTGAGCGCGTGATAGGCCTCCGGGAAGCCGCACGGGCCGCCCACGCCGTTGGCCTCCGTGGCGTCGATGTCCCGGATGCCGGAGGTATCCAGGAACCGCTGCGAACCCACCACCACGATGGGACAGTCACAGGCCAGCGCCCCCTGCACCCAGCGGCCGGAGGCCGCGTAGGTGGTGATGTGCAGGAACAGCATGTCGATATTGGCCGCCTTAAAGCGGAGACCTGCCTCGTATGCCTGTTCGCGGTGATCCACGAATTCAAACAGCACTTCGACGCCGGTCTCCGCTATGCAGTCTGCAATTTCACGTCCCATCTGTGTGAGCTGGCCCTTCATCTCGGGAAACTGATCCCACTCCCAGTATTCCCAATGGCCGACTGTCATCACACCAACACGCGCTTTTTCACTGATGCTCGTCTTCATCGGTACCATCCTTTCGCAGACCGCCCGCCGCTTTTTGTGAAAACCGGCGGAGATCAGGACAGAATATAAAGAATTATGATTAAATTATACAAATACACGTGCTTCCCGTCATGACACGCAGAAAAAGAAAAATAGCATGGATTTGACATGAATTTTGATGATCGATTGCATTTTGGGGAAAATCCGTTTATCATCAGAAAATAGAAGAATAAACCTTGCCTCCCGGCGGAAGGAACCGTTATGGAACAGCGCGTGAGACACGAATGGCACTTTGACTATCTGGACCCCTCGTCACAGTGGGTCTTTGTGAATGTCACGCCTTTTGCCCGGTCCCTCGGGCTCTATATCACCGAACTGGGCCACTTTTTCCAGGACGGCGAATGTATCACAAACCGTAAGCCGGAGAACACCTTTTCCCTGAACATGCGCGTCCGTTCCGATGACACGGCCCCGCAGACGACTATCCGGTTTACCGGCGGAGAGCCCATGACGATGCCGCACGGGGAAGCCCGGGACTATCTGCTGATCACGGACAACCGCACCGGTTATGTCACGGAACAGTACGGAAAAAACGAAGGGTACTTCATCCAGTTTGCCGGCCCGCTGGCCGAAAAATACTGCCAGGTCCTGCTGGGAGACGAGCCCTGCCGTCTCATCTTCTTCCGCCCCTACACCCGCTACGTGAAAACCTTCGACGAACTGCTCTTCCTCTTCCGCCAGCCCCCATCCGACCGGCGCGACGCCTACGCCAACATGCTCCTTATCAGCCTGCTGAGAAGGCTTCTTCTGGGCGCGGAGATCGACACGCCGCTGCGCGTCCTCAACCCCTATGTGCAGCGCGCCTACGAGATCCTGGAGCAGCGCTTCATGCAGCCGCTGCGCATGAAAGATGTGGCCGCTTCGCTGCACATCTCGCCTGCCTACCTCTCCCGGCTCATCCACCAGGAGACCGGCGCCAGCTTTGCCGACTGCCTGACCATCATCCGCCTCAACCACGCCAAACAGATGCTGCAGATCACGGATATCCCGGTGGAGGACATCGCCATGGCCTGCGGCTTCTCCCACGCCTCGCATTTTATCCGTCTCTTCCACGCCAAAGAAGGCCTGACGCCTCTCCGCTACCGGAAGCTGCGCAGGCAGGAACAGGAGGAAACCACATGAAGAACTGGGAACCGATCAGCGAAGAGATCCGCCGTAAACGGCTGACGCCGGCCGGGAACGGACAGCGGGAAGTTGTCATCGACAGCGACACCAAAAACGAGGTGGATGACCAGTTTGCCATCGCTTGGGCGCTGGCATCCTCCGAACGGCTGCACGTACAGGCCGTGTACGCCGCGCCGTTTTCCTCCGGGTATCTCCAGCGGTTTCTGCCCGGCGCGGACGTGACGCACCTCATGACGGCGGACCCGGCGGAAGGCATGCGCCTCTCAAAGGAAGAAGCGGAAAGACTCTTCCGCCTGATGGGAAAAGACCCGCAAGGGGTGGTGAAAGACGGCTCCCCCCGGTACCTGCCGGGGCCGGATGAACCGGTAGATTCCCCCGCCGCAAGAGATCTCATCCGCCGGGCACACGCCTGCCGGGAAACCCTCTACGTGATCACCATCGGCGCGCCCACCAACGTGGCCTCAGCCCTCCTGATGGATCCGTCCATCCGCGAAAAGATCACCGTGGTCTGGCTGGGCGGGCAGCCGCTCACATGGCCGCGCACCCTGGAATTCAACCTCTCGCAGGACATCCACGCCAGCCGGGTGCTGTTTGATTCCGGCGTGCCGCTGGTGCTCATCCCCTGCATGTCGGTGGCCTCGCTCCTCTCCGTCTCCGCGCCCGAACTGCAGGAGCACCTGGTGGGGAGGAGTGCCGTCGGCGATTATCTGGCCGGCATCGTGCTGGAAGCCCTCACGCAGGAGGCCGCCCGCGGCACCATCGCCATGTTTGAAAAGACCTACAATCTGGGCCTGAACGACGGGCCGATGGAGGGAGACCTGCCGGCTACGCCCATGGCGCCCACACGCATCATCTGGGACACCTCCGCCGTGGCCTGGGTGATGAACCACCGGTGGTGCCCCTCCACCCTCGTGCGCGCCCCACACCTGGCAGATGACTTTCGCTGGATCCCCGGCGGTGAAGACCGCCACCTCATCCGCGTAGTCAACTACGTCTACCGCGACGCGGTGTTCGGCGATCTGTTTGCCAGACTCGGATAACACGGCATCCGGTCTTTTTGTCAGTCGTTTTCCTTAACGAAGAAAGCGGGTGCCCCTCACGGGACATCCGCTTTCATTCCGGTTTTTTCAGCCGCACATCACCCACGGGTATTTCCGCCGCACCTCATCCGTGAAGTCTTTCAGTTTCTTCATGTCTTCGGCCACGCCGGGCATATCCATGTACGCCACCATCTTTTCGATGTAGCCGATACCCTCATCGGCCCACTTTTCAAGTGTCTCAGCGTCCGGGAATCGCGGTGTCGGCATGTGGTCCGTTGTGCTTCAGATACTCTTCCACTTCGCAGTTCATCAGACTGCCATAGATGCGTGTGCGCATGTCATCTCCTTCAGAATGGGAAAAATGAGGCGGAAGAACCGTCCCCTGACTCACAGCAGCGCCGCGGAATCAGCATCCAGGTACAGATCCCAGTTTTCACACTCGCGCAGTTTGGTCGCCGGCACCATGTTGGTGACTTCCGGTGAGCGCAGCGTCTTCTTGACGGCCTCGGCCTTCACGGCGTGCGGCACCACGGAGACGATGTTACGGCACTGCATGATCTGCCAGACGGTGGCGGAAAGCGCCTGCTTCGGCACCTCGTCGATACCGGCAAACCATCCCTCGCCGACCTGCTGCAGGCGGCAGCGCTCGTCTAAGTTCACCACGTGGTAGCTGGCCGTGGTCTCAAAATCCGCGGGCGGATCGTTGAAGGCGATGTGGCCGTTCTCGCCGATGCCGATGATGCCGACATCGATAGGCTCGGCCGTGATCAGCGCGGTGATGTCGCGGATCAGCGCGTCGATATCCCCCTCGGTGTCAAGGTAGTGCATGGTCGCGCCCGGCACCTTGTCGATAAAGCGCTCTTTGAGATACTTGCGGAAACTGGCCGGATGCGTGATGGGCAGGTCGATGTACTCGTCCAGGTGAAAGACTTCGACTCTGTCCCACGGCACGGGGAGTTTCACGAGCGCCTCGAAATACTCGAACTGCGACTGACCGGTCGAAACGAGGATACGGCATTTGCCTTTCTCCTCCACGGTGCGGCAGATCAGCGTGGCGACGCGTTCTGCGGCGGCTTCGCCCATTTTGACAGCGGTTTCGTAGACATGTACAGCCATTTTGGTCACCTCTTTCTGTTTGGCAGGAGTTCCTTCGACTCACAACTTCGCCGTTTGCCCAGGATGTCACTCTCTGTTTTCTCTCACTCTCTCACAGCCCCGTCGATGATGACGGTCTGCGCCTCAAACGCTTTGTCGAACAGGCAGATATCGGCGTCATACCCGGGGGCCAGACGGCCTTTTGTGCGGGCACCGATAAGTCTGGCGGGGTTGACGGTCGCCATGCGGAAGGCTTCGGCGACGGGGACATCCGCCAGTTCCACCATGTTCTTCACGGTGCGGTTCATGGTGGCAATGCTGCCGGCAAAGGCCTTGCGGTCGATCAGCTTCATCACACCGTCCTCGCAGATGATGGTCTGCCCGGAACTCTCCTGCACGATGACCTGCCCGTCAACAGCGCCACCGGCCGACTGAGCCAGGCCGTCCGTGATCAGAACGATCCTGTCCGGCCCTTTGCACTTATAGATGAGCCGCAGAAGCGACGCCGGCAGGTGCTTTCCGTCACCGATCACCTGTGCTGTCAGCGCGTCGGCGTACAGTCCCGCCTCCACGACGCCCGCGACGCGGAACGGCCCCACCCGGTGGAGATTCGAGCACCCGGAATACAGGTGTGTCACGTCGGAGTATCCGTAGGTAACCGCGGTCATCACGGTGTCGAAATCCGCGTTCGAATGAGCGATGGTGGCCCGGATGCCCCGGCGCACCAGTTCCGCTCCCAGTTCCAGTCCTCCCGGCAGTTCCGGAGCGGCTCCCATCATCAGGATGCCTCCCTCCCAGCGGTCGAGCAGCGTTTTCACGTTCTCCGGATCCGGCAGCATCAGGTTGCGCGGATCCTGCGCACCGGCCTGCGCCGGGGACAGGAACGGCCCTTCCAGATGGATGCCCAGGATGTGCGCGTCACGGCAGCGTCCCTTTGCCTCCCGCACCGCATCTATCGCATCCAGGGTTGTGTCCATCGGAGCCGTGAACGTGGTCGGTACGATCGACGTTGTCCCGTAGGCAGCGTGGGCTTTCGCCATGTTCACAACGGATTCCGGCGTGCCGTCCATCGTGGAATACCCGCCGCCCCCATGCACGTGGGTATCGATGAGGCCGGGCGTCACGTAGTTCTCTTCGGCGTCGATCTCCCGGTCGAAACGGACAGAAGGCTGGTCGCAGGCTTCTCCCACCGCGCGGATAATGCCGTCCTCCACCACCACGAAACCGTGCTCCACTTTTTCAAACGGTGTGATCAGCGTACCGTTTCGGATCAGCAGTCTCATGTCTCCTCCTTTTTCTCCGTCAGGTCAGCGCGAAGCGCGATCCGGTCCAGCATCAGCGCCTCCCGGCAGCTTTCCAGCACGTCCTCCTGCGTGATGATGTGCGGCCGTCCGGCCAGCCGGTCCAGAAAATCGACCGACTCGTTTTCCGCACCGCTTCCCAGGTCCATCGATTCCGGATCGGCTTCAAACGTCCCACGCACCGGCGAATAGACAATGAGCGTTTCCTTCCGGGTCAGCGGATCGCCGGTCACGCGGGCTTCCGCCATCCCGCGGCTTCCCGTCACGAATATCCGGCAGTCTCCCCAGCTCCCGTTGGTTTCCGGCATGTGCCAGTCCGAACGGAAATAGCCGGAGACACCGCTTTTCGTCCGGACATGGGCGGCGGCCAGATCCTCGAATCCGGGCGTCTCCGGCAGGATGGATTTCGTCACCATAGCCTCCCGGTACTCCCACTCTTCACCGCCCGTAAACCACCGGAACAGGTCCACGCTGTGGGTGAGCAGGTCGCTGGCTACCGTCCCGTGTGCCGGATCGAAATGCCAGTCCGGGCGCCTTTCGGGATGCAGCTGATGTGGGTTGAAGATCTCCATGTTGATGAGTCTTCCCAGCTCGCCGGAATCCAGCAGTACCTTCAGGGCCCGCACGATCTTTTCGAACCGCAGGGTGTACATCATGCTCACGGGCGTCCCTTTTTCCATCACAGCGGTCAACTGGCGAAGACCAGTTTCATTGACCACCAGCGGCTTGTCGCTCATCACCGGGATGCCGGCGGCTGAGCAGGCTTCCACGATCTCCATCCGCCGGCCGTTCGGCGCGAAACACCCGACGATGCCGGGATGTTCGGCCAGTACGCTTTCCCACGACGGATACGCCTGTGCTCCGTATTCATCCATCAGACGCCGCGTGTGAGGATGTCCGTCCTCCCAGACGCCGGCAAAGACGCCTCCCGCCGCTTTCATATGTTCCACAAACCGGAAGACATGGGCATGATCAGAGCCGATCACCGCAAATTTCATCGCTTCACCTCCCGTCCGCAAACGTGATCCGTCTGCCGTCGTTTTTCGAAGATTCATACATGCCGCAGATCACTTCCACGGTGCGCTTCCCTTCCGTGAAGGGGATGAATACGTCTTCCTCCCCGCGCAGGGCCGCCGCGAGGTTCCGCAGCAGGAAGACATGTCCGGCAATGCCGACGGAGAGCGGATCTTTTCCGTCTCCGGCAGAAGCTGTCTGGCCGGCACCCAGTTCACGGCCCTCCGGTTCCTCCTCCGTGTAGAGCATAGTCTTTTCTCCGTCAAACGCGATCCGGCCTTTCTCACACAGTATCTCGGCGAGGATCTGGACAGGCGGGTTAGCCAGCGTTGTAGACTGGTAGGTGCCCACGGCACCCGATCCGAAGGTTAACAGGGCGTTCGCCACGTCTTCCACCTCAATGGCGCGCGCCTGCGTACGGCATTGCGCCTGCACGCTTTCGGCCCCGCCCGCCAGATAGCACAGAATGTCCAGGATGTGGATACCCTGGTTCATGGTGGAGCCGCCGCCATCCCACTGCCACGTTCCACGCCAGCCGGCGCTCGCGTAGTAAGCCGGGCTGCGGTACTGCTGATAGCGGGCGTTGGCTACGAGGATACGGCCGAGTTCTCCGGCTTCGAGCATGGCTTTCGCCTGCCGGATGCCCGGATACGTGCGGTACTGGAAGACGGCTGCCGCCGGGATGCCTGTCCCCTCATACGCCGCGATCATGCGGTCGATCTTTTCCGGGCGGATGTCCAGCGGCTTCTCGCACAGCACCGCCTTTTTGCCGGCCGCACAGGCGCACACATGATCGGCGTGCGCCCCAGACGGCGTACAGATGCTCACCATATCAACGGCCGGATCCGCGAGCAGGTCCTCCATCCGGTAATACACGGTTTCCGAATGGTATTTTTCTGCGTAGGCGTCCGCCTTTTCGGGTATCACGTCACAGACCGCATACAGGTCCATCACGTCCGCGTTGGCCAGAATGGCCTGCGCATGAAGATTGCCGATGTTGCCGCAGCCGAGGATGGCTGCCTGAACTTTCCCGTCCTTCATGGACATACCGCCTTTCGTCTGTATTTCCCGCATATAACAGATGAGGCAGCGCCGCAGCGCTGCCCTCACGCGGGTGTTACCCTTTAATACCGGTAGAGGCGATGCCTTCCACCAGATAGCGCTGCATCGTTAAGAAGATCGTGAAGATGGGGATCAAAGACAACGTGGACATGGCGAACATCGCGCCGTAATCCGAGGAAGCCGACGGGTCAGCGAACAGTTTCAGCGCGTAGGCAACCGGATAGGTGATCGGCTTGTTCAGGAAGATCAGGGCGGACATGAAGTCATCCCAGCGCCACATGAAGCTGAAGATCGCGCTGGTCACGAGCGACGGAACGATCAGCGGGATGATGATCCTCAGGAAGATGCCGTAGACGGAACACCCGTCGATCATGGCCGCTTCGTCAAGGTCGTACGGGATGCCGCGGATGAACTGGACATTCAGGAAGATCAGGAAGCCCTGGCCGAACCACTGCGGCAGGATGAGCGGCAGGTAGGTGCCCACCCATCCGAGCGTGTTGAACAGCAGGTACTGCGGGATCATGATGATCTGGAACGGCAGCATCATGGCGACCAGCATGCACGAGAACCAGAAGCCTTTGCCCTTGAAGTTCATGCGGGCGAAACCGTAGGCCACCACAGCGGACGAGATCACGGCGCCGATGGTGGACAGCGCGGAAATGATGAACGAGTTCTTGAAGAAAACCGAGAACGACGTGCCGGCGAAGCCGCGGAACCCGTTCACATAGTTTTCAAATGTGGTCTGCCCCGGCAGGATCAGCTGCGCCGCCGTCTTGAAGATCTCCGTTGTCGGCTTTAAGGACGAGAAGACCATCCAGATGATGGGATACAGCATGACGATCGCCAGTACGAACGTGAATAGGTGGTAGACCACGCGCAGCACCGTCTGCTTGATGCGGTACTTGGAAGTCCGGTCAACGTAGTGGCCTTCGTATTCGAATTGTTTCTGCCTTGCCATAGCCGTCCCTCCTTACTCCGTCTCATAGTAGACCCACAGTTTCTGGGTCCGGAACAGGACAAACGTCAGCAAGCCGACAAAGAGTACCATGATCCAGGCGAGCGCGCACCCGTAGCCCATCTTCGAGAACTGGAAGGAGTTCTGGTACATGTAGTACGCATAGAACAGCGTGGAGTTGCGGGGCTTGCCCTGCGTGATGATGTAGGACTGCGTAAAAGCCATAAAGCCCGAAATGAGCTGATTGATCAGATTGAAGAAAATGGTGGGCGTCAGCATGGGCAGCGTGATCTTGAAGAACCGCTGCGGGCCGTTTGCGCCGTCAATCGTCGCCGACTCATACAGCGCCACAGGGATCTGCTTGAGGCCCGACAGGAAGATCAGCATGGACGAGCCAAACTGCCAGACCGCCAGGATGATCAGTGTCCAGATGGCCGTACTCTCCTGCCCCAGCCACGGCACCGTCGAGTTGATGCCCACGGCCTGCATCAGCAGGTTGACCACGCCGTCCTTCGACCACATGCGCCGCCACAGCAGGGCGACGGCGACGGAAGCGCCGATAACGGAAGGCAGGTAGTAAGCCGCACGGTAAAAGCCGGACAGCTTCGTATTGCGCAGCAGGAGCATCGCGATCATGAGCGCCATCGCCAGACGGAGCGGGACCGCGAAGATAACATACCTGAACGTCACCCCGAACACCTTCTTGAACAGGGCATCCGACGTGAACATGGTAATGTAGTTCTGAACCCCGATCCACTGGGGCGGATTGTAGATATCGTACTGGGTAAAGGAATAATACAGCGACATCAGCATCGGAATGATCGTAAAGCAGCTGAAGCCGATGATGAACGGAGCAATGAAAAGATACCCGGGCACATTCTGATTTCCGATGGTCCGATGCCGTCTCTCCCTGACTTTTTTCTCTTTCATACTTATCTCTCCGACCTGTAATACTGAGGGACCTTCCCGCCTGTAAGGGAGGAAGGTGCCGTTGCCGGCACCTTCCTGAAACTTTTCGGAATTCGTTCGATCAGTTGCCGTTCTCGCGCAGGATACGGGCACCTTCGGTGGTCAGCTCTTCGGCGCACTCGTCGACAGTCTTGTCACCGTAGTACAGATCCTCGATGAGGGTCTGGATGAGGGTCGTGACCTCGGCGTTGCCAGGCAGCCAGTCATCTTCAGCCATGACAGCCACTTTACCGACTTCTTCGACGAACGCGAAGGAGATCTTGGTAGCGGAGTCATCAGTCAGTTCGGACAGGTGCTGCAGGACCTTGGTGTTGATCGGGACACCGCGCTCACCCTTCATGATGTCGTTGGCATCCATGTCGTTGATGAAGAAATTGATAAAGTCGACCGCCTGATCCGGATAAGGGGTGTTGGCGGCGGCGGACATCAGCTGGGACGCACGCATCCACTGGTCTTCGGCCACGGCACCTTCGATCGACGGCCACTGGGCGGCGCCGAGTTCAAAGTCGCAGAGGGCCTGCATGGCCACGTACTGGTTGGAGTTCAGGAACTGGTTCCAGACAACACCGGTGATGATCGGTGCTTCCTCGATGGCGGTGCCGATCTCGGCCCACTCTTCGAACGGAAGGGCCCACTCGGCCTTGTTGAGCTGATCGCAGTACTCAAACGCCTTCCGGATGTTCTCGGAATTGCCGGCCAGCATATCCTCGTACATGTGGGAACCGAGAGCGCGGATGATCATGGAGAAGTGCTCCTGAGGGGAGGTACCGGGGGTGATCATTTCGGTCTTGGCACCGGTCTTCTCATAGACCTCTTTGCCGATGGTCATCAGATCTTCGTAGGTCAGACGGTCCGGAAGCGTGATGCCCGCTTCATCAAGGAGGGTCTTGTTGTAGTGGAAGATCTTGCAGTTGGTGCCCAGGTTGACGGCATAGATGTGATCGCCGACACGGCCGGATTCAACAGCCGCCGCCGGGATGTCCGTGGTGTCGAGAGCGCCGCTCTCGATGTACGGATCCAGATTGAGCATCAGGCCCGCGCGCTCATATTCGATGGTGTAGGCCACGGAGTGCTGGTAGACGTCCGGCAGGTTCTGGCCGGCGGCCAGGGTCTGCATCTTGTCCCAGTAACCCGAGAAGTCCATGTACTCCATGTCGAACTTCACGTTCGGATGACGCTCAGTGTACAGATTGGCGACCGCCATGGTCTGGTCGGCGCGCATCTGGTTGCCCCACCAGGAGAACCGCAGAGTGACGTCGCCCTCGGCCGGAGCCTGGGAACCGGGCGCTTCAGTGGAAGCAGCATCCGATGCCGGCGCCTGCGTGCTGGCCGGGTTGGCCGTGGAACTGCCGGCGCTGTTGTTGTTGCTGCCGCCGCAGCCGAGCACGGTCGTCATGACCATCGCCGCTGCCAGAAGCAGAGCCAATGTCTTTTTCATCTTTCTCCTCCTTTTGAGTAAGACTTAAAATGTAAATATATTATCCGTCGAAAAAGCATAACAAAAAATAAAAAAAATGGTTCTCTCCTATTTAAGAAAACGCTTTCATAGGCCCTTACCTCTGTGAAAGAGTTACAAAAAACAGTATACTTTCCCGTGAAATCTCAGCATATTTGCGCCGTCTCGGCGTTTCCCGGACAGGCAAGGCATCAAAATGGCCAAAGATCACGGACAGAATGGACGTCATCAGCTCTACCGACGGATCGTCACCATCGTCGCCGTTCTCTACCTCGCGACGATGGCGGCGGTGGTCGTTCTGTCCGCCTATCTGCTGCGCAGCTACAACAACGAGCTGTACGCCTCGTCCGCCCGCTACATGGACATCGTGTCGGCGGACATCGCCGACGCCCTCTCCCGCATCCAGAAGACGACCGAGAGCCTGTGCCTGGATGAGGATATCCAGAAAGACCTCTCCTGGATGTACGACAACCCCGGCCATATCCAGACTTCCCGCTACCGCCGGCTGGTCGCCCGCCATATCATCCCATACTATCTGGAATTCGTTTTCAAGAACAACTACATCCGTACCATCGACATCGTTCCGGTTGGCGCGGACGGGATCGTTTACGGAGATGCCGCGGTCCTCTCTTCCTATGATACCGCAGATCTGATGGCGAAGCTGGACGCCGGGCCTTCCTATCAGTGGCACGGCGAGACCGACGGCGGCATGACAGCCGTCTGTGTTGCACGCATCCGCCGCATCACCAACTCCTACCGGCGGTTTTTGCGCATCGGCGATCTGTTTTTCGTCATCCGTCTGGACGACCTGATCCGCCACTCTCTGACCACCTACGGATACGCCTCCGAAGGAGAAGCGTTCTATCTCATACAGGACGGCCGCGTGATCTATCCGGAGCCGGACAGTCCGGTGGACGCGGAACTGCTGGCGCCGTTTGACACGCCGTACCGTGTAGCAGAAGTCAACGGCGTCAAGAGCGTCCTGGTATCCGGCACCATCGAGGGAACGGACTGGACATATGTCTATTCCCAGAGTTATCATGACTTCACCTCCCGCATCAGCCGCCGCAGCACTTTCTTCCTGATGCTGATCACGATGCTGTTCACGGGGGCCCTGCTGCTCTCGCTGTCGGGTGTCAAAAAGCTTCTCTCCCGGCTCCCCGCCCTCATGGACCGCATCCGCGCTTTCAGCCGCGGAAAACTGCTTCCGTCCGCATCGGACTCTGCTGATCCGGAATATCCGGATGAGATCACACAGCTGAACGATGCTTTCGACGACATGACCAAACGCGTGATGGCCCTGCGCGACGAAAACTATGAAAAGGAACTGCTGCTGCGCGACGCGCAGATCGGCATGCTCTCCCAGCAGGTCAACCCGCATTTTCTGTATAATACGCTGGATACCATCAACTGGCTTGCTTTAAAGCATCACGCGGAGGATATCTCCGGCATCACGCGCGCTCTGGCCAGCCTCTTCCGCGCCTCGGCCGCCGGAGGAAAACAGCTGATCCCGCTGTCGGAGGAACTGAAACTGCTGAACAGTTATCTGCTGATCCAGGACACCCGCTTTCATGACCGCCTGAACTACGAACAGCACATCGAGGCGGAAACCGAAGACATCTCCGTGCCGGCGCTGTGCATCCAGCCCTTAGTCGAGAACGCGATCAAATACGGCGTGGAAAACGCCGAAGACACCGTCACCATCCGCGTGAGCGCTGCCAGGTCCGGGGAGGATCTGATCGTCACCGTCGAGAATACCGGCACCAGTTTCCCGGAAGACCTGCTGAACAAGCTGAAGAACCATGTGATCGAGCCGGAAGGATCCGGCATCGGACTGACCAACATCGACGGCCGCTGCCGCCTGCTCTTTGGGGAGGCGTACGGTCTGAGTCTGGATAACCGGGCCGGCTGCGCCGTCGTGACACTGCGGATGCCGGCCGAAAAAAAAAGGGAGGAGAGATTGCATGCTGAAACTGATCGTCGTCGATGATGAAGCGATCATCCGGGACGCGCTGTCCGATATGATCGATTACCGGTCGCTTGGGTATACGCTCTCCGGCAGTGCCAGAAACGGCATGGAGGCGCTGGATCTTATCATGGACGAAGACCCGGATGTGGTCATCACGGACATCCGGATGCCCGTTCTCGACGGCCTGTCGCTGATCGAACAGGCCGAAAAAAAAGGAGCCCGCGCGCAGTTCATCCTGCTCTCGGGCTACGACGATTTCGAATATGCCAGACGAGCCATGAAACTGGGCGTGCGCTATTATCTGCTGAAGCCGACGGACCGCAGCGAACTGGAAGAAGCGCTGCTCGCCATCCGGGCCGAACGGGAAAAGACCGCCCCGGTCGGAGCACCGGAGCCGGAAGAGCCGGCGGATGACCTGGTCTCCCGCTGCAAGGCCTACGTGCACGGCCATCTCGACCAGGAATCCCTGTCGTTAAAATGGATCGCCGAGCACCACTGTTTCGTCTCCATCGGATATCTGTCCAAACAGTTCATCCTGCATGAAGGCGTACGCTTCTCGGAATACGTGGGAAGACTGCGCATGGAGACGGCCAAGGCCATGTTCGACAACGGTGAGACAAACATCCGCACGGTGGCGGCTGCCGTCGGGTTCGGTTCCAATCCGCAGTATTTCGGGCAGGTCTTCAAGAAATACATCGGCTGCACGCCGTCGGATTATCTGGCCGGTTCTTCACGCGGTCAGTAGCGCAGGCAGGCCTCTTCTTCCGCAAGCAGCCGGAACTGACAGCGCGCCCGCACCAGGTTGTGCTCCGGATAAGCGGTTTTAAAGTAAACATCCCCGTTCAGATAGTCGGTCAGGAAGCGGATCCCGTTCTCGTACGTCATAGTCTTGACGCCGGAGGGCAGGGACCGCTTCTCTTCGTCTGTGAGAAGATCCGCGCAGGTCTCCTCATACGCCCGCAGGAACGCCTCCGCAAAGGCCATTTGGAACGTCACGCGGGAGAGATCCGTCTCGTCCTCCGCTGCGGCGTTGGCGCCGGACCGCACGGCTTCGCCCACGTCCCACGCCGCCAGCCCCGGCATGACGGTGTCCAGATCCAGCACGCAGACCGGCTCGCCGGTCCGTTCGTCCAGGACGATGTTGCTGCACTTGGTGTCCCCGTGGATCAGGCGCACGGGAAGGCGCCCCGCATCGCGCAGGCGGATCAGCTGCCCGTATGCCTCCGCACGGGACAGTGCGAAAGCCAGTTCCTCTCTGACCAGCCCCGCGCGCCCGGCCCGGTCACTCCGGACGGCCTCTTCCAGCGCCTTCACCCGTTTGGGTGTGTGGTGGAAATCCGGGATGACTTCCGGAAACGTTCCGGCGGGCAGGTCGGAAAGATCGCGCAAAAAGGTGCCGAATGCCCGGCCGGCCCCCGCAAACTCTTCCGGCGTTTCGGCCCGTTCCCGGCAGATGCCCGGCACAAACGAGAACATCCGCCAGACGGCGTCGTCTGCGTCCGTGACAAAGGAAGCGCCATCCTGCGCGGGAATGAGCCGCAAGGTGTTTTCCGCATGCTTTGCATGCAGATGTTCCGTCACCTTCCGCACGTTTTCCATCAGAAGCGGAATGTCCGGAAAGACCGCCGCGTTCACCTTCTGTAAGGTGTAACGCGAACCGTCCGCACACGTCACCAGAAAGGTTTCGTGGATGTGGCCCGCGCCGAAGGAGATGCAGGATATTACCGGATACAAAAGCTGAAAGTGATCACAGATATTCATAGCGTTTTTCCTTCGTACGGCCCCTGCATTCCCTTTCCGCTTATCCTCGCTCCTTGCTTTTTTGCCTCCGCCAAATGCCCGCCCCTCCCGCCT